>NZ_JBFAQK010000020.1:0-121513 GCF_040677245.1 Streptomyces kurssanovii | reverse complement strand
GTCAGGCGTAGCGGGCCCGCTACGCCTGACCGTGCGCCGCCGGGTCCGGGGAGCTGGTCGCCGGCTGCTCCCCCGTCGCCTGCTCGGGCAGCGGCGCGCGCTTGAACATACGGGTCGCGGTGATCTCCCCGTGCACCGTCGCGTCGCCGGGATCCACCTGGGGCAGACCGGGGCGCAGATGCTCCTCGACGCTGATGTACTTCAGACCCGCCCTCAGGTCCGCGTCGTTGCGCAGCCGGATCACCAGCGGGAACTCCGCCAGCGCCGTCGTGTCGAACAGCCCGGTGGTGTAGAGGAGTTGCACACCCAGCGCATCGGAGACCGCGCGCTGGAGCTCCAGCAGATACGTGGCGTTGGCCCGGCCGATGGGATTGTCGAGGAAGAGCGTCCCGGCGTGCCGGTGCTTGTCCCTGCCCCGGTCGTTGCTGCGCAGCGCGGCCATCGTGCAGTACAGGGCGATGGCCGCGGTCAGCAGCTGGCCGCCGGAGAAGACGTCGCCCATCTGCCCGACCGGCACCCGCTCGGCGCGCAGCACCGCGTCGGGCTTGAGGATCTCCACGGCCACGCCCCGCGGTTCGAGAGCGGCCTGCACTCCGCGCAGCAGCAGCGACATCCCGTCCCTGCGCAGGTCGGAGTTCTTCCTGACCGCCGCACGGGTCGCCTCGTCGATGACCTCGCCGAGCCGCTCGGCCAAGGTCGCCTGGTCCGGCTCCTCGAAGCGGATCCGCAGGAACTCCTGTCCCGACCACTCGCCGAGGCCTTCCGGCAGGCGGGAGAGCCGCTGGGCCGAGCGGAGCGTCGCCAGCGCGGACTCCACGAGGCCGCGCAGCCGGTCGACGATGGTGTCGCGGTTGCGCTCGAGCTGCTCCAGCTCGTCGGTGAGCACGCGCAGCCTGGGCGCGAACGCCTCGGCCCACTTCGCCGCGTGCTCGGGCAGCGCGGCCGCGGGCAGTTCGCGGATCTGCTGCCGGGCCGGGGTGCGCACCTGCTCGTAGCGGGTGGAGTTGGCGTGCCGGACGAGTACGTCGCTCGCCTCCCGTACGGCCGCCTCCGCGGTGGACAGGTCGGTGGCGCATCCGCGCAGCGAGCGGCGTGCCTCGGCGGCGGAGTGGCGTGCCTCTTCCAGGGTGCCGGGGTACGGCTCCGGGCTCTGCGCCGGCTCGTCGTCCTGGTGGTGGTCGCGCAGCAGGTCCCGGAGCAGCGCGGCCGTCTCGTCGAAGCCGCCCGCCGCGTCCTCCGCGGCCCGGTGGGCGTGGAGCAGTCCGGCGTGGGCGGCGCGGGCCGACTCCAGCGTGTCGTTGCAGGCGGCCAGCCCCGCGGTGGCTGTGCGCAGGAGGGTCTGGGCGTGTTCGGCGTCGGCGGGGACGAGGTCGTCGGGGAGCTCGGTGTGCGACTCGCCGTCGGCGGGAGCCAGCCGCTCGGCCTCGCCGCGCAGCCGGCCCAGCTTCTCGCTGGCCTCGGAGGCGCGCGTCTCCAGCATCTGCACCAGGGACTCCGCGCGGACGACGGCCGCCTGGCGGGAGGGGCCGTCGGCGCCGTCCGTGCCCTCCAGGAGCTGGGCCGCGCGGGTGCGGACCTTGTTGGTGAGCCGGTCGAGTTCGGCGAGGGCGGCGCTCTCGTCGCTCTCGGCGCGGGCCTGTTCGGCGCGCAGGTCCGCCCCGACGCCGACCTTCTCGTAGAGCTGGGAGGCCGCACGGTACGCCTCGCGCAGGGCGGGCAGCGAGGTGCGCGGTGTCCGGTCGTCCTGCTCCGGCAGGCTTTCCGGCGCTCCGGCGATCTCGGCACGCTCCGCCCGCAGCGCGCGGGCGGTTCGGCGTGCGTCGTCCGCCGCGCGCTGGGCGGCCCTGCGGTCCTCGTCGGCGGCCTTCGCCCGCTCGAGGCAGGTCGCGGCGCGGGCCTCCGACTCGGCGGCCTCGTCGGCCAGTTCGCGGAGCTTCACCTGCCAGCCCGCCCGTTCGCGGAGCCGGAAGGCGAGGCCGGCGAGGGCGTCCGCGACCCGGCGTGCCCGCTGGGCCGCTTCCTGCCGCTCGTCGCGTACGCGGGCGGCGTCTGCCGCCACCTCGTCCGCCTCGGCACGGGCGGTGCGGGCTTCTTCGAGCGTCTCCTGAGCTTCGCGTGCGGCCTCGCGGGCCGTGCGGGCGCCTTCGGCGAGTTCGGCGAGCATTCCGGGCGGGCAGTCCGCCCGCCACGCGCCGATCCGGGCCGCGAGGGACCGGTCGGCGGCGAGGCGTGCGGCGAGTACGCGGATCTCCTCGTCCCGCGCGGCCGCCCTGGCCCGCAGCGCGTGACGCTCCTCGTCGGCGGCGTGCTCGTCGTGCATCGCGGGGTTCGGCGGCACGAGGAAGACGCCGTCGTCCCCGCCGGCGTTCCCCTGCGGCACGGGGGCGAGCAGCGCGGCGGCGGTCCCGACGGCCACGGCGGACCGCGGCAGCAGGGCCGCGCCGGCGAGGACTTCGCGTGCGCGGGTGTGCGAGGCGGGGTCCGTGATCACGACACCGTCGACCAGTTCCGGTCGCGCCGCCAGCACGGCGGCGTGGTCGGCGGGGTCGACGGACTGGGCGAGATAGCGCCAGCCGGGCAGGGCGGGGATGCCGTGCTCGCCCAGGTATTCGACGGTGGCGAGGACGTCGGGGCCGGGTGGCAGCAGGCCGCCGTCACCGAGGGCGCCGAGGATGCGGGCGTCGTCGGCGGCGGCGGTACGCAGGTCGAAGAGCTGCCGTTCCGCGGATGAGACGGACTGCTCCAGCAGTTCGCGCAATTCGCCGGCGAATCCGTCGAACTCCTCGACGGTGAGGGGCCCTTCGCCGGTGCGGCGGGTGCCCCGGCGGCCGCCGGGGACCTGGCCGGAACGGCTTCCCGCGGACGCGTCGGCGTCCCCTTCGGCCGCTGCGGCCGGGCGGTGGGCATGGCTGGTGTCCGGTGCGTCCGTCGCGGGGCTCTGCGCGTCGGCCGCCGCGGTACGCGGGGCGGGGACCTGAACGGGCAGCGCGGGGGCGAGACTCAGCAGGTCCGCGAGGCGTTCGTCCGCCGCGATGGACTCCGCGGCGCGGCGCTCCGCTTCGTAGGCGTGCTCGGCGGCGCGCTCGGCGTCCGCGGCGCGGGCCGCGGCCAGTTCCGCGCGCGACTCCGTGGCGGCTGCCTCCTTCGCCCGGTCCGCCGTGGAGCGGGCCGCCTCACGGGCCTCGTCCCACGCGGCGACGGCGGTCTTCTCGGCGTCGCTCGCCGCCAGGGCGGCACGGGCCGGATCGGCGTCGGGAGCGGTGTCGTCGAGCCATCCGGCCCGTACCGCCTCCGCGGTCTCCTGCTCGACCTCGCTCAGCCGCTGGCGCAGGTGGCCGATCTCGCTGCGGGCGCGCTGCGCCTCGGTCGCGGCGACGGTGGCGTCGCGGTGGGCGGCCTCGCCCGTCTCCTGGAGTGCGCGGGAACGCTCCTCCTCCTCGTTGGCGACGCGTTCGCCGTCCTCCGCGGCGGTGTGCAGGGCGCGCACCAGGTCGCCGGCTGCCTTGGCGCGGGCGGCGAGCGCGGGGGCGGCGTCGCGTTCTGCCTCTCGGATCGCCGCGGCGACACGGGCGGACCGGTCGGCGGCCGCCCGGTGGCGCAGCACCGCCTCCGCCGCCAGCCATGCGGAGTGGAGCGTGCGTGCGTCGATGAGCTCACGGCGCTGTGCCGTGGCGCCCTTCTCCGCGGCGGCGAGTGCCAGGGAGGCGTGCCGGTAGGCCAGTTCGGCGGCGACCAGGGAGCTGCGGTCGCGTTCCTGCTCGGCGGCGGTGACCGTGTGCGCGGCGGCGGTGACCTGCTGGGCGAGTTCCGCGGCGCGGGAGCGCTCGTCCGTGGCGCGGGCGGAGAGACGGCGTGCCAGGGTGCGGGTGCGGCGCTCGGCGCCGGCGTGGATGTCGCGGGCCCTGGTCCTGGCCTCCGCCGCGTCGACGATCCGGCCGAGCAGGTCGACGGAGCCCGCGGTGAAGTCCCGCTCCGCGGTGAGCTCCGCGCGGCGGCCCAGCTTGTTGCCGAAGGAGCTGACGAGGTCGGCGAGGCCGTCCGTGTCGCGGGTGTCGGTGACGGCGCGCAGCAGCAGGTCGGTGAAGTCGGAGTCCTTCTTCACGGCGAACAGGCCGGCCGCTTCGCCCTCGTCGGCGTTCATCTCGCGCTGGTAGCGGAACAGTTCGGGGTCGAGGCCGAGGTCGCCCAGGTGCTCGTTCCAGCGGTCGTGGATCTCTTCCCAGTACACGTCGAGATGCGGATACGCCTTGCCCGCCTCGGTGATCGCGTCCCGGAAGCCCTTCATGGTGCGGCGGCGGCCCTGGGCTCCGGAGACCCCCTCGACGGGCGGGCGGACGGCGGTGGACTCGGCCACGGGGAGCGAGTCGAGGCCGAGGCCGGGACCCGGCCGGAACGAGTACCAGGCCTCGGCGAACTTTCGGGGGTCGTTGGACACCTGGCGGCCGCGCCACTCGCTGACCTTGCCGACGACGACCAGTTCGCCGGTGAGCGTGTGCTGCCATTCGAGCGCGACGTGCCCGCAGTCGTCCGCGAGCAGGAACTTGCGCAGCACGCCCGAGCTGGCGCCGCCCAGGGTGTTGCGGTGGCCCGGCAGCATCACGGAGAAGATCAGCTTCAGCAGGACGGACTTGCCTCCGCCGTTCTCGAGGAAGAGCACACCCGCGGGCGCGGGCCGGCGCGGCGGGCCGACCGGCTCCTCCTCGAAGAACTCCGCCTGGGTGGGGGCGGGGTCGGGCACGGGCTCGCCGACTCCGCGCAGGTCGAGCACGGTGTCGGCGTAGCGCGCACCGGCGGGACCGATGGAGTAGAGGCGGACCCGGGACAACTCGTACATGGCGGCGGACTCTCAGTCGTCTAACAGTTGCGCGGGCGGTTACGCGTGGAAGGGCAGGCCGGCGTCGGCGGCCAGGTCGAGGTCGTCGCCGTCGGGCGGCGCCACCAGCGTGGCGGAGCCGTCGCCGACCGGGACGACGCCCAGCTCCAGCAGCTCGGCCATCGCGGCGCTGCCCGCCATGTCGCGGACCTGCAACTGGTAGCGGGCGGTGGTGCGGTACGCGCCGCCGGCGTCGTCGCCGGTCCGCTGGAGGAAGCCGGAGTCGGTGAGGAAGGCGACGGCCTTGCCGACGATGCCGGTGGTCGAGCCCGCGAGGCGGCGGGCGTCCTTGGTGGCGCCGGTGGCGCTGCGGCGTGCGTAGACCCGCCAGGCCGCCTCCAGGCCGGGGGCGTCGCTCGCCGGGTCGGTGTTGTCGCCCTGCTCGTCGGCGCGCTCCTCGAGACGCCGGCAGGCCTGACGCACGAAGGCGTCGACGCCGTTGACGGTGATCCTGCCGATGTACCCGTCGTCGGCGAGGTCCTCGGGGCGTGGGAAGGCCATGGCGGCGACGGCGAGATGGGCCAGGCCGTGCAGGAAGCGGTCGGCGGACTCGGCGGAGGCCCGGCGGGCGTAGTCGCCCATCCGTACGGCGAACACCGAGTCCTCGCCCGCGGTGACGGCCATGCCCGCCCGGGGCGACACCTCCAGCACGACCAGGCCGAGGCCGGTGGCGACCGCGTCGGCGAGGCGGGCGAAGGCGGGGTCCTCGCGGTAGCGCCGCAGCAGTTCGGCGTATTCGGCGTCGCGGGCCGGCAGCAGTTTCGGCTGAAGGCCGAAGGAGACGAGCCGCGCGGCGTCTGCCGCGTCGGCGGGCGTGACGCCGCCGGCGCCGGACGCGGTGGTGGACATCGGGCCGGAGGGGGGTCCCTGCGGGGCGGCCTGGTCGCTCCACGCGGCGGGGGGCTCGGCGTGGTGGTCGCTCACGGGGCTCCTCGGTCTGGGGTGGTCGGGGCGGAGGTGGGGGCCGGGCACGGTGGTGCGGCGGGGCGGCCGGCGCGGTGGGGGCTCGATGTCGCGTCCATGCACGGCGGTGCGGCAGCGGGGCGGCCGGCGCGGTGGGAGGTCATGTCGCCTCCGCGCGCGCCGCCGCCATGCCCACCGCGTCGAGCAGCGCCGTGCCGACGATGAGGTCGGCGCCGCCGAACTCCGGGTCGTCGAGCTCGGTGCCGTCGTCGACGGCGAACAGCAGGCGCTGCTCGCCCTGGCGGTACGCGGTGCCGACCGGCGGGCTCGCCGCGTGGACGGCCAGCAGCGCGACCAGGTACGGCAGTTCGGGGTCCCGGCGGCGGGCCTCCGCGAGCAGCCCGGAGAGGCGGCGCGGCGCGTCGTGCTCGAGGTCGAGCAGTTCCATGGCGCTCGCGAGCTGCTCCTCGCTGAAGCGGCTGTCGTCGGGGGTGGCGATCAGGTCCGGTTCCGGCATCTCCGCGCCGAGGTGTTCGCGTTCCGCCGGCGGGGTCAGCAGCATGTCGACCAGGTCGCCGACGCGTACGGAGGACGGTGTGCGCAGCCCGGTGCCGCTCGCGAAGAACGCGTCGGTGACGCGGATCGCCGATTCCACGGGCAGCGGCAGCAGCGGAGCCAGCAGCTGGCCGTACAGGTCGAGGCCGCTGCGGGCGGTGGGCCGGGCGAAGGCCTGCCGGTCCTGCTCGGCGCGGAACAGAGGTCCGGCCTCCAGCAGCCGGGACTGCAGCTGTGTGTGCCGCCGGATGCAGTCCTTGACTATGTCCACGAGCTCGGCGGCGCGCCGCTTGTGCTCGGCCGTCTTCGGATCGGTGCCGGTCTCGGCCTCGTCACGGGCCTTGCGGATGTTGGTGAGGATCGCGTTCTCGTGGCGGTAGCGGTCGGCGACGTGGTCGAGCGCCTCGGCGATCATGTCGGGGACGGTCCGTAGCCAGTCGACGGCGCGGACGTTGCGCCGGGTGGCCTCGAGGGTGCGGCGCAGTGTCTCGCTGTACTGCACGGTCCGGTAGCGGGCCTGCTCGGCGGCGAGTTGCGCGTCGGCGAGGCGGCCGCGGCTGATGAGCACCTCGAGCTTCACCTCCGCGGCGATCTGCGCGCTGGTGACATCGGTGTCGAGTGCGCCGACCAGGACGTTGACCGCTTCGTCGGTGGTGCGCAGATAGACGGTGCCGTCGTGGCCGGGGACTTCCTCGATGAGCTTGAAGTCGTAGTCACGGCGGGTGTAGACACCGTCCGGGCCGAAGGTGCCGTACACGGCGCGGAAGCCGCGGTCCACGCTGCCCACGTTGATCAGGTTCTCCAGCACCCAGCGGGCCACGCGCTCGTGCTCGGCGGCCGGCCGCCCCGGGGCCTGGGCGGCGACGCGCGGAAGCAGGCGCGCGACTATCTGGTCGTGGTCGGCGCCGGTGTCGAAGTCCATGTTGAGCGTGACGAGGTCGATGGCCGCGAGGGCGACCTCCGCCATGGCGTAGACCGAGTACTCGCCCGCGAGATTCGCCTTGCGCACGTCCAGGTCGTGCAGGGGCGCGGTGCACGCGAGCGCGCGGAGCCGCCGCGCGAGCCCTTCGTCGGCGGCCGGGCCCTGCGCGGGGCGCGGCCCCGCGCTGAGCTGGGGCGGAGCGAGGTCCGTCGAGGCAGGCGAAGTCACGGAGCACAGATTAGGTCCTCGCACCGACAACGGTCGAAACGACGCAGAGCGCCCTTCGGCACCAGCGGCCGCGACGGCCGTGTCTCGGGAGCCGCCTGCGCCGCCGGCCTCGGCGCTCCCTGCGAAGGCGCCGGCGGAGGACGTCGGGACCCTTCCTCAATCTGCCTCTGCTCGCGGCCGGTTGAGCTCAAAAGGGGAGGGAGTGCACGTCCGTCACGCCGCCGCCGTGCCCCGACCGTGCGGCGACAGCGGGAACGCTCAACACGACTCTTGCCGTATCGTTCAACAATCCTCTACCTTGGCGTGACCGTACACCGTCAGATGCTCCTTCCCGCTCTCCTCCCCCAGCGAGGTGCAGATGAGCACGCCCCAGGTCCGGCCGAAGCACGACCGACTCCCCGAGGACACCGGCACGTTCGCCTGGCTGCGTGCCCTCGGCCCACGCGGCCGGCGCGCCTTCGGAGGCGCGTTCGGCGGTTACGCCCTCGACTCGTACGACTACTTCACCCTGCCGCTGAGCATGGTGGCGATCTCCGCGTACTTCGGCCTCGACAACGGCAGGACCGGGCTTCTCACCACCGTCACCCTGGTCGTCTCCGCGGTCGGCGGCGCCCTCGCCGGCATCCTCGCGGACCGCGTCGGCCGGGTGAAGGCACTGATGGCGACGGTGATCACGTACGCCGTGTTCACCGTGCTCTGCGGCTTCGCGCCCAACTACGAGACCCTGCTCGTCTTCCGTGCCCTGCAGGGCCTCGGCTTCGGCGGCGAGTGGGCGGTCGGCGCGATCCTCGTCGCCGAGTACGCCACGGCCAAGCACCGCGGCCGCACGCTCGGCGCGGTCCAGAGCGCCTGGGCGGCCGGCTGGGCGCTCGCCGTGATCGTCTACACCCTCGTCTTCCGGTTCGTCGACGCCGACACCGCGTGGCGCGTGCTGTTCTGGACCGGCGCGCTGCCCGCACTGCTGGTGATCTACGTGCGCCGCAATGTGAGCGACGCCCCGAAAGCGGCGGAACTGCGCCGCGCCGGCACCGCGCGCGGATCGTTCACCACGATCTTCAAGAAGGACCTGCTGCGCACCACACTGTTCGCCACACTGCTGTCCACCGGCGTCCAGGGCGGCTACTACACGCTCGCCACCTGGGTCCCCACCTACCTGAAGACCGAGCGCGGGCTGACGGTCGTCGGCACCGGCGGGTATCTCACGTTCCTCATCTCCGGCGCCTTCATCGGCTATCTGACCGGCGGCTACCTCACCGACCGGATCGGCCGGAAGAACAACATCGCGCTGTTCGCCGTGCTGTCCTCGGTGGGGATCCTCGCCTACACCAACATCCCTCCGGGCTCCAACGGTCTGCTGCTGGTGCTCGGTTTCCCGCTCGGGTTCTGCATGTCGGCCATCTTCAGCGGGTTCGGTTCGTTCCTGAGCGAGCTGTACCCGACGGCGGTGCGCGGCACCGGACAGGGCTTCACCTACAACAGCGGCCGCGCGGTGGGCGCGTTCCTGCCCACGCTCGTCGGATTCCTGTCCGACAGCTGGGGCGTGGGCGGTGCCCTGGTCCTGGGCGCCGCCGGCTACGGCCTCGCCGTGCTCGCCCTGACCGGCCTGCCGGAGACGCGCGACCGCGAACTCCTCTGACCTGCCGCACGACGGCCTCGCGCGGCGGGTGACTCGACACCGGCCGGCGCGCCCCGTCAGTCCCCCGTTCCCGGCCCGAGGTGCGCGCCGGGAACGGCCGGTGACATCGCCGCGAGCGCCGCGGACAGGGCGAGTTCCGCGCTGCGGTCGAGGCGGGCGCTCGTGCCGCGGGCCCAGTGGTGCACCTCGTCACCGGCGAGCCGCAGCAGCTGCGGCAGCAGGTCGGTGCAGCGGCGCCCCACCCAGGCCGTGCCCGCCGTCGCCAGCCACAGCAGCGCTGCCGCCGTGGTCGGATGCGGTTGATCGGGCTCGGCGTCCGGTGGGTGGCCGTCGGCGAGACCGCGGGCGGCGAGCAGTTCGTAAAAGCGCCGGGCGAGCATCCGGTGGCCGCGCTCCCCCGGGTGCAGCCGGTCGGCGCTCCACATGGCGCGGTCCGCCACCCATGCCGCGTCGGCCGCGTGCAGGTGAACGGTGTCGTAGCGGTCGGACAGCGCGTGCACCACGGCGTTGACCGCCCGCTGGCGTCGGGCCAGCGGGCGGGCGAGCGGGGCCGGCAGGCCGAACATGGCGCCGGGGTCGGGCAGGCACGCCGTCAGCAGCACGGTCCCGCGGGCGGCGAGGGCGGATGTGACATCGTCCAGCCGCCGGGCGACGTCGGCTATGTCGAACGTGCGGCGCAAGGTGTCGTTCACGCCGACGACGACGGACGCGATGTCCGGTGCGAACGTGAGAGCGGCGGGCTTCTGGACCTCGGCGACGTCCTTACTGAGGGCGCCGCTGACGGCGAGGTTGCGGAAGACCACGGACGTACCGGCGCCGCCGATGGTGCCGGCGAGCAGCGCCGCCCATCCCCTCCGGCCGCCTTCGACGGGATCACCGACGCCGGCGGTCAGCGAGTCTCCGAGCGCCGCGAACCGTACGGTCCGCGCGGCACGGCCGCCGCCGCGCGCCGTACCCGTGCGGCGGGACGGCGCGGCTGGGCCGCCGGGACCGTGGCCCCGCTCGTCCATGGATTCCCCCACCGTCGCGGGTGGCCGGAGGCGGTCGGGCGTCCCGGCCGGGGTCATCGTCTGCTTCCCGGGCCGGACGCCGGGTCCGCGGCCGGCAGCGCCTGGTGTGCCGTGAGGAACGCCGTCACCGACCGCTGCCAGTCGAAGAGTTCGGCCCGCGTCCGTGCAGCGTGGCGGCGCGCCTCCTCCGGGCGCGCGAGGAGGTCCATGACGGCGGCCGCGAAGTCCGCGCCCGTGTCGGCCGCCGCGACTCCCGCGTCGCCCACGACCTCGGGCAGCGCCGACGAGGCGCTGGCGACGACCGGGGTGCCACAGGCCAGTGCTTCGAGGGCGGAGAGCCCGAAGGTCTCGGCCGGCCCCGGCGCCAGGCACACGTCGGCCGCCGCCTGGAGGTCGGCGACCGCCTCCCGGTCGGGGACATGGCCGAGGAAGTGGACAGGCAGCCGGTCCGCGTGTGCCCGGCGTACGAGCGAGGCCTTCAGCGGCCCGTCGCCCGCGACGACCATCGACACCCGCAGGCCCCTCCCGCGCAGTGCGGCGAGCGCGTCGAGGGCGGTAGCGGGACGTTTCTCCACGGACAGCCGCGAACACAGCAGGAGCAGTACGTCGGCTCCCGCCGCGTGCCGGGCGCGCAGCAGCGCGCTGCGCCGCTCCGGCCTGCAGCGCCGCAGGTCGACGCCGAGAGGCGCCCGTACGACATTGCGCGCCCCGATCCTCACGAACTCCCGCTCGGCCCACTCCGTCGTGCAGACGATCCGTGAATAGGCCCATGCGCTGCGGCGGTTCAGCCGGTCCGCGGTGGCGGCGGCGACGGACTCGGAGAGGCCCCAGGTGCGCAGCACTCCGTCGGCGGTCTCGTGCGAGACCATCACCGAGGGGATCCGCCGCCGCCGCGCCCACTCGCCGGTCCAGCGCAGTGTGGTGCGGTCGGAGACCTCGAGCCGGTCGGGCGCCAGTTCCTCCAGCAGTCCGCGCAGCCGGCGCCGCCCGGCGAGCACCCGGTACCCGCCGGTGCCGGGGATCTCCGGCCCGGGCAGGGTGATGACGCGCCCCTGCCCGGTCAGCCGGTCGCTCTCCACCTCACCGGGGACGACGAGCACCGGCTCGTGGCCCGCGGCCGCGTAGCCGCGGCCGAGTTCGGCGAGCGCGGTGCGCAGCCCCCCGGACGAGGGAGTGACGAAGTTCGCCAGACGTACGATGCGCAGCCCGCCTCCCCCGCTCACGCGGCCACCGCCGTACGCGCGCCGAGCACATCGGCGTAGTGGTCGAGCAGCAGGTCCCCGACCACCGCCCAGGTCCGGCCCTCGACCGCGGCCAGCCCGGCACGCCCGTACGCGGCCCGCAGGGCGGGGTCGCCGGCGAGCGCCGCGACCGCCGCGCGTACGGCGTCGGCGCTGTGGGGCTCCACGAGGAGCCCCGTCCGGCCGTGGGCGACGAGGTCGAGCGGGCCGCCGGCGGCCGGCGCGATCACGGGAATCCCGCAGGCCATGGCCTCCTGCACGGTCTGGCAGAACGTCTCGTAGGGGCCGGTGTGCGCGAAGACGTCCAGCGAGGCGAAGATCCGGGCGAGGTCGTCGCCGGTCCGCCGGCCGAGGAAGACGGCGCCGGGCAGGGCGGCGCGCAGTGCCGTCCCGCTGGGGCCGTCGCCGACGACGACGAGCCGTACGCCCGGCAGCGCGCAGACCCCGGCGAGGAGTTCGACGTGCTTCTCGGGTGCGAGCCGGCCGACGTATCCGACGATCACCTCGCCGTCCGGCGCGAGGGTGCGGCGCAGTTCCTCGTCCCGCAGCTGCGGCCGGAAGCGTGTGGTCTCCACTCCGCGCGGCCACAGCCGCACGCGCTGGACACCGTGTTCCTCGAGGTCGCGCACGGCGGCGGTGGACGGCGCGAGCGTGCGGTCGGCGGCGCCGTGCACGGCTCTGATGCGCCGCCACGCGGCACCCTCGCCCGCTCCTACATAGGTGCGGGCGTAGCCGGCCAGGTCCGTCTGGTAGACGGCGACGGCCGGCAGGCCGAGGCGTGCCGCGACGGCCATGCCGCGCACCCCGAGCACGAACGGGCCGGCGAGGTGGACGAGGTCGGCCCGGTGCGCGGTGATCGCCGCCGCGACCCGGCGGCTGGGCAGGGCGACGCGTACCTGCGGATAGCCGGGCAGCGGCAGCGAGGGCACGCGCACCACCGGGTAGGGGGCGGCCGCGTCACAGCTCGTCGCCCCGGCCGTGGCCGGGGCGACGACGAGCGGTTCATGACCGCGGGCGGCGAGATGCCGGGCGGTCTGCTGGGCGCAGTGCGCCACACCGTTGACGTCTGGCGGAAAGGATTCGGTGACGATGACGACACGCATACCCGTGTTGTCGTCGGCCCCGGAGTGGCTGCGCCAACGTGGATCTTTCCGTATGTGGAACGTCCCATGAGCGTTTGTGTCCGGGCCGGGCGTCAACCGGTGTCAGCCGCCGGTCACCCTCCCCCACAGGCATCGGCGGGGCGGGGTGCCGCCGTTCCGCGACGGCAAGGCGGGAGGCCGCCGTTCCGGGACCCCGGGGCGCCGGGGTCCGTCACGGGCCCGTCCGTCACACCGTCGGCCGGTCCGGGCCGATCCGGCTCCGCACGGCGGTCTGCACCTCGGCCTCCTCCGCGGGGTCGGCGGCGAGGCGGCGCAGCCGGTCGGCGACGCGTACGTCACCCGTCTCCGCGTGGCGTGCGGCGACTTCCCTGGTGGTCTCCTCGCAGTCCCACAGGCATTCGACGGCGAAGCCGGTGGCGAAGGAGGGATCGGTCGTGGCGAGGGCCCTGGCGGCGCGGCCCCGCAGATGCGAGGAGGCGGTTTCCCGGTACACATGGCGCAGGACGGGGGCGGCGCAGGCGATGCCGAGCCGTCCCGCCCCGTCGACCAGGGTCCACAGCCGGGGCGAGTCGGGGCCGTCGCCCCGCACCGTCTCGCGCAGGGCGCCGAGGACGAGCTGTGCGTCGGCGGGGACGCCCCGGCAGGCGAGCACGCCGGCCGCGGAGGCGCCCAGGGCGTCGGGGCGGTGCACCCAGGCCCGTGCGCGGTCGACGGCCTCCTCGCCGCACATCCGCTCGAAGGCGGCGACGGCGGCTTCGGCGACGGTCCTCGAACCGGCGCCCACCGCGGCTTCGATCAGGTCGAGGACGACGGGGTCGCGCGACTCGGCGAGGTAGTGGAGGGCGGCGCAGCGCGCGCCGTCCGGGCCGCTGCGGGCCGCCGCGACGATGGCGGGCCGGTCCTCCGGACCCGCGACGGCGGTCAGGCACCGGGCTGCCGGGACGTGCAAGGCGCTGCCTCGCTCCAGGCCCTCGTCCGCCCAGTCCAGGACTGCCTGGACGCTCCAGCCGGGCCGGGGCCCGGAGGGTCGCATCTGGCGCTGCCAGCGGTCGAAGGAGCCCGCTTCCTGTGCGGCCCTGATCCTGGCGCCCACGGCTTCCCGCGCGTCCTCCGCCCACAGCCGCCAGGGCCGCGGCTCGAAGGAGTCGCGCACCGCGGCGGCCAGTTCGGCGTCGCCTTCGGGGGTCGCGGGGAACCGGGACAGGACGGGGAGGGCCAGTGCCCGCAGCCCCGCGTCGTCGTCCCGGAGGGCGAGCTCGTCGAGCGCCCAGGCCCAGTTGGCGCCGTTCCTCGCGTACTGCCGCAGCAGGGCGAGTGCGTCGCCCCTGCCGTAGGAGGCGAGATGTCCGAGCACCGCGAGGGCGAGACCGGTCCGGCACTCCTCGGTGTCGAGGTGGTCGTCGGCGTCGCACAGGTGCCGTTCGATCTCCTCGAGACTGCCGTGGAGATCGAGGTAGAGGCGTGCGTAGTACAGGGAGCGGTTCTCGACCTGCCAGTCGTGGCGGGGGTCGTTGAGCACGCAGTGGTTGAGGGCGGCGAGCGCTTCGGCCCGCGGGGCCGCGAGCGCGTGCAGCGTGCCGTCGCCACGGCCCCTCTGCAGCAGGCCGAGCAAGGTGCCGCTCGGCGCTATGACTGGATCGAACATGGAAAATGCCTCACATCAAGCTGTCGACGCAACCGGGGACTGATGTGCCTAGGCCACGCAGCAGCATGCAGGGCCGCCCGTCGTCGTACGCGTCTTCCGCTCGGTGTAGACCATCTTCCTCTGCCTCTCTTCGGTGGCCCCAGGGGAAACTCCCGGTTGATGTCGTCCGGGATGGGGCTGACGTCATGATGACCCACCCATTTCGCCACCGCGACCACATTTACGGCGCCCCCCGCGGTGGCCCTTGCACAGCGGCCCGCGAGCCGCTCAGCGGCCTTCGAACAGCTCCAGAAGATCCGTCTTCCCGAACATCCGCGCGGTATCCGCCGCGGACGGGGTGCCCGCCTCGGGGTCGGCGCCTCCGGCGAGCAGGGCGCGGATGACGGCGTCCTCCCCCTTGAAGACGGCGCCGGCGAGAGGGGTCTGCCCGCGGTCGTTGGCCCGGTTCGGTTCCGCGCCGCGGGCGAGGAGCGCTTCCACGGCGGCCGCGTGGCCGTGGTAGGCGGCGAGCATGACGAGCGTGTCGCCCTTGTCGTTGGTGAGGTCGGCCGGGACGCCGGCGTCCACGTACGCGGCGAGCGCCTCGGTCTCCCCCTGGCGCGCCAGGTCGAAGACCTTGGTCGCGAGTTCGATCACCTCGGGGTCCGGGACCTCACTCATCGGACGTACCGCCTTTCACCGTTTGACCTGGCCCGCACGGCAGGAGCAGCCGTACGAGTGAATCGACAGGGTACTGCCCGGCGGCCGACATGACGCGGCCCGGCGGTGGCAATGGATCCCGTCGCGGAGGCACTGTGCCGCGCGGTCCGGCCCTCTGCCCGCCGGGCAACGACCGGCCGTCCGCCAGTGCAGTGAAATGCCGAGAATTTCACTCTTTTGCACCTTTTGTCACATAGATACTTTCGGTAAGCCTGGAAGAACTCATGGTGACTGTCCCCTCACCCAGGAGAACCTCATGATTCTGTCCATGTCAGGCGTCGTGCTGCTCGGCATCATCGTCTTCCTGTTCTTCAGGAAGGACGGCCTCAAGGCCTCGCACGCGCTCGTGTCCGCGCTGTTCGGCTTCTTCCTCGCCGGCACCGCGATCGCCCCCAGCATCCAGGCAGGCACGACGAGCCTGGCCGGTCTGCTGGGCGGGATCAAGTTCTGACCGCCTGTCCCTTCGGCACCCACAGGAGACGATGTGGCCCGGCGTCCACTCCCCCGCATTCTGAGCAGCGGCAGCGCGCAGATCACCCGCAGCCGAGAGATCGCGCGCACGGCCGCCGACAGCGCCACGGACGTCCTCCATCCGCTGATCACGGTCTCCCGCGGTCTGCGGAAGCTCGCCGCGAAGGGCCGGCAGAAGTGGGCCGGCACCCCCAAGGAGCGGCGTGGTCCGACCCTGTTCCTTGTCGCCGCCTGCGTCCTGGTGGTCGCGCTCATCCCGTACGGGCCGCTGGTCGCCCTGATCACGGTGATGGCCGCGGCCGCCTGGCAGGGCCGTGCCAGGACCCCGGTCAGGACCGGACCGAACGAGGCGGAGACCGCCCGGCTGCGGGCGCTGTACGAAGCACTCGTCCCGTACTTCTCCGTCCCCGAGGACCCGGCTCCGCTGTTCGCTCACGGCGGGGAGTGGGGCAAGGCCTTCAGTGAGTACGAGTTCGACGGCAACGGCCGCCTCACCCGGCTGCGCGTCACGTATCCCGCGTACTTCACCGACGGCGAGGCCACTGCCCGGGCCCGGATCGAGCAACTGCTGCACGCGAAGTCCGGGCGGGGGCGCGAATATCTCTTCACCTGGGACGAGGAGGGCAACGAGCTCGTGATGAGCGTGCTGCCCGCCCTGTCCACCGGCATCGCCGCCCAGCGCTTCGTCACCGTCCCCGGCGAGACCGTCCTCGGTTTCACCGACGCGGACGCGGTCCAGCGCACGGTGCCGGTCGTCACGGGCGACGGGACCGTCCAGGCGCCCCCGGTCGTCTGGCGCACCGGACCCCGCTCCACGGAGCCGCACCTGCTGGCCGTCGGCGAACCGGGCAGCGGCACCACGACCCTCCTCCGCTCCATCGCCCTGCAGGCGCTGCAGCACGGGGACGTACTGATCGTGGAGGGCAGCGGAACCGGCGAATACGCCTGTCTCGTCGGCCGCGCGGGAGTCCTGGCCGTCGAATGCGGTCTCGCGGGCGCGCTGTCGAGCCTGGAGTGGGCCGCCCACGAGACGGAGCGGCGGCTCATCGCCGCCAACCGGGCCCGGCAGGCCGGGCAGCCGGCCCCGGAGGACACCAGGCGGCCGCTGTGGATCCTGGTGGACCGGCCCAGCGTCTTCGGACACCTGGCCGCGGCCGACGGGCACATGGATCCTCAGGAGCTGCTGTCCGTGCCGCTGCGGCACGGGCGGGCCGCGCAGGTGACGGTGGTCGTCGCCGAGCAGTTCGACAGCGTCGACGCGCTGACCGAGGCGGTACGCACCCACACCCGTGCCCGGGTGGTGCTCGGCGGGGCCGGCGTCGACGACATCCGGTCCGTGCTCGGGGAGACCCCGCGCACCACGCCCGTCTCCGACGTCCCGGCCGGCCGGGGATACGCACGGCTGGGCAACGGCCCGGTCCTGCGGCTCCAGGTCCCGGCTACACCCGACCCGTTCGACGACGCGACGGCGGAGGCCCACCGGCAGGCGGTCCTGGCCCTCCTGCCTCCCGGGCCGGACACCCCCGAAGCTCCCCCGGCGCCGCCGGTGATCCCGGCGAAGCCGCTCTGTCCGCCCACGGTCCCGGCGGAGCCCTGAGCTGCCCGGCACAACGCTGTCGGACCGGGCGATCGCCCGGTCCGACAGCGTCACGGAGCGGCACCAGGGCTACGCCACGAACGTGCGCGGGGCCTCCGTGCCCGTCGTCGCCCCCTTGGAGACCAGGCGTGCCGCCGCGGCGAGGCGGGCCGCCGCCTCCTCCGCGACCGGGCCGCCGACGGTGAACGGCAGGCGTACGTAGCCCTCGAAAGCGCCGTCGACCCCGAAGCGCGGGCCCGACGGAACCCGGACGCCGACGCGCTCGCCGACCTCGGCGAGGCGGGAGCCGGAGAGGCCGCCGGTGCGGACCCAGAGGGTGAGGCCGCCGCGCGGGACGTCGAACTCCCAGGCCGGCAGTTCCCTGCGCACCGCGGCGACGAGCGCGTCACGGTTGTCGCGGGCCTGCTCCCGGCGAATGGAGACGGCCTCTGTCCAGCCTCCGGTGCGCATCAGCCAGTTGATGGCGAGCTGCTCCAGGACGGGCGTGCCGAGGTCGGCGTAGGCGCGGGCGGCGACGAGTGAGCGGATCACGTCGGGGGCGGCGCGGACCCAGCCGATCCGCATGCCCGCCCAGAAGGCCTTGCTGGCAGAGCCGACGGTCAGGACGGTGGAGCCCGCGGGGTCGAACGAGCAGACGGGCGGGGGCATCTCGATGTCGGGGTCAAGGTGCAGTTCCGACATGGTCTCGTCGACGACGAGCACCGTCCCGGCCGAGCGGGCGGCCTCGACCAGGGCCCGGCGCTGGTGCTCGTCGGCGAGGGCGCCGGTGGGGTTGTGGAAGTCGGCGACGACATACGCGAGGCGGGGCGCGGCGTCGCGCAGCACCTGGCGCCAGCGGTTCAGCTCCCAGCCGGTGAGGCCTTCGGCCATGGCGACGGGCACGAGCCGTGCACCGGCCTCGCGCATCAGCTGGAGGATGTTGGCGTAGGAGGGCGATTCGACGGCGATGCGTTCGCCGCGGCCGGCGAACAGGTGGCAGATCGCGTCGATGGCGCCCATCGCGCCGGTGGTGACCATGATCTGTTCCGGCATGGTCGGGATGCCGCGTTCCGTGTAGCGGTCGGCGAGCATCTGGCGCAGGGCGGGCAGACCGGCGGGGTAGTCGCCGTGGGTGTGGGCGTAGGGCGGCAGCTCCTCGAGGGCGCCCTGGACGGACCGGGTCAGCCACGGCTCCGGTGCCGGCAGGGCGGCACAGCCCAGGTCGATCATGGAGCCGAGCGACTCCGGCGGCAGGGGCTCGAGTCCGCGGGCGGGCAGCGGGTTCCCGGCGGGCACGGCGGTCCAGCTGCCGGCGCCCCTGCGGGACTCGAGGAAGCCCTCGCCTCGCAGCGCCTCGTACGCGGCGGCGACGGTGGTGCGGCTGACCGAGAGGGACAGCGCCAGTTCGCGTTCCGCGGGCAGCCGTGCCGCGACCGGCACGCGGCCCTCGAGGACGAGCAGGCGGATGCCGTCGGCGAGCGCGCGGTACGCCGGCGGCTTACGGGTGCCGGGTCCGGCGGGGCGCGCCTGCTGGGAGGTGAGCTGTCGGGCGAGCTGGGCCGCGCCCACGGCAGAAGTCCACTGCGTCATGGAAGTCGGTCCACCTTCCTCGAATTGGCCATGGTTGCCGGTCGTTCCATAGCCACAGAGTGTCATGCGTCAGTCCACGAACACCAGACAGGGGGCGCCATCGTGTCCGCGCATCTCACCCGCCGACTGCTTCAGCTGTACGTCGGCCTCGCGCTGTACGGAGCGAGTTCCGCCTTGCTGGTGCGGGCCGGGCTCGGCCTCGAACCGTGGGGGGTGCTGCATCAGGGGCTGGCCGAGCTGACCGGGCTGACGATCGGCGTGGTGTCGATCATCGTGGGCGCCGTGGTGCTGCTGCTGTGGATACCGATCCGGCAGCGGCCCGGCCTCGGGACCGTGTCCAACGTGTTCGTCATCGGCATCGCCATGGACGCCACCCTGTCCCTCGTACCGCAGGTGACGGCGCTCGCCGGGCAGATCCCGCTGATGGCCGCGGGCATCGTGCTCAACGGCGCGGCGACGGGTCTCTACATCGCGGCCCGTTTCGGGCCGGGCCCGCGGGACGGCCTGATGACCGGCCTGCACCGGCTGACGGGCCGCTCGATCCGGCTGGTGCGCACCGCGATCGAGGTCGCCGTCGTCGCGACCGGGTTCGCGCTCGGTGGTTCCGTCGGCATCGGGACGGTGGCGTACGCGCTGGCGATCGGCCCGCTGGCGCAGCTGTTCCTGCGCCTGTTCGCCGTTCAGGAGAGGGACGGGCGCAGCACCGTGGTCGCCACCGGGTCACCCTCGCAGGCCATACTGCCGCGGTGACCCGCATACGCCATCCCTATCTGGACCACCCCGCCACGCTCGCCTTCGCCCACCGCGGCGGGGCGGCCGACGGCATCGAGAACACCGCGGAGGCCTTCCGGCGGGCCGCCGCGGCCGGATACCGCTACTTCGAGACCGATGTGCACACGACGGCGGACGGACACCTCGTCGCCTTCCACGACACCACGCTGGACCGGGTGACCGACGCCAGAGGGCGGATCGCCGCCCTGCCGTGGAGCGAGGTACGCAGGGCGAGGGTGGCGGGCCGCGAGCCGCTGGCGCTGTTCGAGGAGCTGCTGGAGGAGTTCCCCGAGGCCCGGTGGAACGTGGACCTGAAGGCGGAGTCCGCGCTGGCGCCGCTGGTGGAGCTGATCCGCCGCACCGCGGCGTGGGACCGGGTGTGCGTCGGCTCGTTCTCCGAGGCCCGGGTGGCGCGGGCGACGCGGCTCGCGGGTCCGCGCCTGGCGACCTCGTACGGGGTGCGGGGCGTGCTCGGCCTGCGGCTCGGTTCGTACGGGATACCGGCCGCGGTGCGCAGCGGGGCGGTATGCGCGCAGGTGCCGGAGACGCAGGGCGGGATCCGCGTGGTGGACCGGCGGTTCGTGCGCGCGGCCCACGAGCGGGGTCTGCAGGTCCATGTGTGGACGGTGAACGACGCCGACCGGATGGCCCGGCTCCTGGACCTTGGCGTGGATGGCATCATGACCGATCATCTTGAGACGTTGCGCACGGTGCTGACCGACCGGGGAGTGTGGGTCTGATCGCGCCCGCGCGGCCGCGGGGGCACCGGCGTCTGCGGCGGCATGAGCGAGGGGGCGCCGAGTGAGTGCGGAGACGGCGGAAAGCACCGAGGGCACCGGCGATGACGACGGCGCACGCAGACGCGAGCAACGGGGCTGGTACTTCTACGACTTCGCGTGCTCCGTCTATTCGACGAGCGTGCTCACGGTCTTCCTCGGGCCCTATCTGACGTCGGTGGCGAAGGCCGCGGCGGACGCCGAGGGCTTCGTCCATCCCCTTGGCATCCCGGTGCGGGCGGGCTCCGTCTTCCCGTACGCGGTGTCGGTCTCCGTGCTTCTCGCGGTGCTGATCATGCCGTTCGCCGGGGCGGCCGCGGACCGTACGGGCCGCAAGAAGCCGCTGCTCGCCGTCGCCGCGTACGTGGGGGCGGCGGCGACGACCGGAATGTTCTTCCTGGACGGCGACCGGTATCTGCTGGGCGCGCTCCTGCTGATCGTGGCGAACGCGGCGCTGGCCGTGTCGATGGTCCTCTACAACGCGTATCTCCCGCAGATCGCCGGCCCTGACGAGCGTGACGCGGTGTCGTCGCGCGGCTGGGCCTTCGGCTACACGTCCGGCGCCCTCGTGCTGGTGCTGAACCTGATCGTCTACTCGGGCCACGAGTCGTTCGGCCTCTCTGAGGGCGACGCGGTCCGCATCTGCCTGGCTTCGGCCGGTCTCTGGTGGGGCGCCTTCACACTGATACCGCTGCGCCGGCTGCGCGACCGCAGGATCGCGCCGTCCGGCGAGGGCGCGGTCGGCTCCGGATGGCGGCAGCTCGTCGCGACGCTCCGGGACATGCGCCGGCATCCGCTGACCCTCTCCTTCCTGCTGGCGTACCTCGTCTACAACGACGGCGTGCAGACGGTCATCTCGCAGGCCTCCGTCTACGGCTCGGAGGAACTGGACCTGGACCAGACCACCCTGATCACCGCGGTGCTGCTGGTGCAGGTGCTGGCGGTCGCGGGGGCACTGGGCATGGGCCGGCTGGCCCGTTCGTACGGGGCGAAGCGCACGATCCTCGCCTCGCTCGCGGTGTGGACCCTGATCCTGGCGGCGGGGTACTTCCTGCCCGCCGGCGAGCCGGTGTGGTTCTACTGCCTCGCGGCCGGCATCGGACTGGTCCTGGGCGGCAGCCAGGCGCTGTCGCGGTCGCTGTTCTCCCATCTCGTGCCCCGGGGCAAGGAGGCGGAGTACTTCTCGGCCTACGAGATGAGCGACAGGGGACTCAGCTGGCTCGGACCGCTCGTGTTCGGTCTGGCGTATCAGATGTCGGGCAGCTACCGTGACGCGATCATCTCTTTGGTGATCTTCTTCGGAGTGGGATTCGTGCTGCTCGCGAGGGTTCCCGTGAGGCGTGCGGTGGCCGCCGCGGGGAACCCGGTACCGGAGCGGATTTAGACGCCTGAGTGAAAGGCCGGTAGTGTACGCCTTTGGCTTGCCAGGCGGACCGTTACTGCGTGCTGGAACAGTGAAATCAATGGGTGACACTTTCTGTCAGATGTGACAAACCGGGCACTGGTGGGTACCCCAACCAATGGCAAAGCAGCGGCACGACGGGCGACGCATGACCCGGAACGGGAATCTTTACCGCCGACCGGACGTTGACCGGATGACGACGACAGCGACACCTGTCCTGTGGGCGACAAGCCCGGGAGGCACGATTCATGAGTGAGCGAGCTCTCCGCGGCACGCGACTTGTGGTTACCAGCTACGAGACGGACCGCGGCATCGACCTGGCCCCGCGCCAGGCGGTGGAGTACGCATGCCAGAACGGACATCGTTTTGAGATGCCGTTCTCGGTCGAGGCGGAAATTCCGCCGGAGTGGGAGTGCAAGGCGTGTGGCGCCCAGGCACTCCTGGTCGACGGGGACGGCCCCGAAGAGAAGAAGGGCAAGCCGGCGCGCACGCACTGGGACATGCTGATGGAGCGGCGTACCCGCGAGGAGCTGGAAGAGGTGCTGGCCGAACGGCTGGCGGTCCTTCGTTCCGGCGCCATGAACATCGCGGTGCACCCGCGCGACAGCCGCAAGTCCGCGTAGCGCGTTCAGGCGCGCGAAGCGAGCAGCACGAGAGCCGCGGCCGGCCCACACACCGTGTGGGCCGGCCGCGGCTCTCGTCGTGTTCGCACCCGTGGACCTCGGGCCTTCGCGCGGCCCCGTGCGGCGCCCGCCGTCATGGAAGGGCCGCGCCGGGGCGCGGGATCAGGGGGTCAGGGCGCCAGCGGTGGCCGCTGCCCGGGTTCGTCGTCGCGGGGCCGCGTGCCGTCCTCGCGGATGACCTCGCCCTGGACGACCTTGCCGTCCGGGCGGCGCATGCGAGCCTGCTGGAACGCGTCGCCGAGGCCGCCGGCCCTCGCGGCGTTCATCCGCCGCTCCAGCGAGCGTTCGGCGGCCCGGCCGAGCCGGGTCCGGACCGGCGGCACCAGAAGCAGCAGCCCGGCCACGTCCGAGACGAGGCCCGGCAGCATCAGCAGCAGACCGCCGAGCATCAGCAGTCCGTTGCCCTCGGCGCGCCCCGGCGGCACGGCCTCCTGGCTGCCCGGCTGCTGCTGAAGCGTCGCGGTGAGGTTGGCGAAGGCCCGCCGCCCCGCCCTCTTGACCACCACGGCACCGAGCACCGCGGCGCCGACGAGGAGCCCGAGGACGGCGAAGCCGCCGGCGGCGTCCGCCACGACGGTCAGTAGCCAGATCTCCAGGACCAGCCAGGCGGCGATGGCCAAGGGGACGAAAGTGCGGGCGCGGGAGCGCCTCGGGGCGGTCGGGGGCGGTGCGCCGGTCGTCATGCTCCCAGTGTGCCTGGGCGCCTGCCGGAGCGGCGTAAGGGGGTTGTCAGGAAGATCGGGGAGGCCGGGGCGGTGACGCCTTGCGGCCGAGGAGGCGGCCGGCCCGCTCCTCCACTCCCCACGCGGTGACGCGCCAGAGGGCCTCGACGACGATGTCCCTGTTCATCTTCGAGTCGCCGAGCTCCCTCTCGACGAAGGTGATCGGGACCTCGACGACATGGAATCCGGCGGCCACGGCCCGCCGGGCCAGGTCGACCTGGAAGCAGTAGCCCTGCGAGGCGACGTCGTCGAGGCCGAGGCCTTCCAGGGTCTCGGCACGGAAGGCCCGGAACCCGCCCGTGACGTCCCTCAGCGGCACACCGAGCAGCAGCCGGGAGTAGGTGCTGCCGCCGCGCGAGAGGATCTCGCGGTGCTTGGGCCAGTTCACGACACGCCCGCCGGGCACCCAGCGGGACCCGAGGACGAGATCGGCGCCCTTGAGGGCGGTCAGCAGCCTGGGCAGCTCCTCGGGCTGGTGGGAGCCGTCGGCGTCCATCTCGACCAGGACGCCGTAGTCGTGCTCGATGCCCCAGCGGAAGCCGGCCAGGTAGGCGGCGCCGAGCCCCTCCTTGCCCTTGCGGTGCAGGACGTGCACCTGCTCGTCCTGCACGGCGAGCTCGTCGGCGAACTTGCCCGTGCCGTCGGGGCTGTTGTCGTCGGCGACGAGCACGTCGGCGTCGGGCACGGCGGCGCGCACCCGGGAGACGATCGACCGGATGTTCTCGGCTTCGTTGTAGGTGGGAATGATCACCAACGCTCGGCCGAGCGGGCCGTACCGCCTCCCCTGGGGTCCACCATGGGGAACCGCACCACCGTCGTTCACTGCTGCCCCTTAAAGTCCGTCGCAGAGCCCAACCATAGCGAGCCCCGGCGGGGCGCTTCCGGCGGCACGGATCTTCCCGGCGGCGACGGGGCGACGAGGACACCGAGCGGGGGACGGAACGGCCCGCGGCCCGGCCGGACGCAGCGGATCGGGCCCGGCGTCCTTCGGGCCGACCTGGGGCCCGCTGGCTGCGGGTCGACCGAGAGCCGTTGTCTACTGAACGCCGGGCCCCACCCGGGTCGCACCTGCCGGCCGGCGGAAACCTTCCCTCTGCCCCCGAGGCGCGGGCGCTGAACCTGGCTCCCAGCGGTGGTGCGCCGGTGCGGCACACCACCCCATGACCCAGCGGCGTTCGACGACTTGCGTGGAGGTTGCCGGTCGGAGTTCTTCGGTGGACTGTCCCGAACCTACCGGCCGGTGGGCGCTCGCTGTCAACAGTCGCCTGATCAGCGAGAATTACCGGAACCGCCAGGTCAGGGGCGAAGATCCGCAGGTCGAGGCGGAGCGGCGGGAATGCGGCCCGGCGGTGCGAAATGTCCTTACGTCACCCGTTCGGTCCCTCGAAGACTGTTCGTCCGCCCACCACTGTCCGCACGCAAACGGGCAGTTCGGCGCCGGGGCCGAGGTCGGGCAGGCCGGGCGTGCCGGAGCGCGGGTCGGTGGACCAGCGGGCGACCCGGTCGTCGGGCGCCTGGACGATCAGTGCCCCGGTCCGCCAGACCGCGTAGTCGGCCGGGGCGCCCGGCACGAGCACACCGGCGTCGTCGTGGCCGACGGCACGCCAGCCGCCACGGGTATGGGCCGTGAAGGCGGCCCGTACGGAGATGCGGTGCTCGGGCGTCCGGTGGAAGGCGGCGGCCCGTACCGTGCCCCACGGGTCGAGGGGGGTCACCGGGCTGTCGGAGCCGAAGGCGAGCGGCACCCCGGCGCGCAGCAGCGCCGCGTAGGGGTTGAGGGTACGGGCCCGCTCGGCACCCAGACGCTCGGCGTACATGCCGTCCTCGCCGCCCCAGGCCGCGTCGAAGGCGGGCTGGACGGATGCGGTGAGCCCGAACTCGGCGAAGGCGGCGATGGTTTCCGGGGTGAGCATCTCGGCGTGCTCGATCCGGTGCCTCGCGGCACGGACCCGCTCGAGCCCGAGCAGGTCGGCCGCCGCACGCACACCGTCGACGACCGCGCTCAGGGCGGCGTCGCCGATGGCGTGGAACCCGGCCTGCAGCCCGGCCCGGGTGCAGGCGGTCACATGGGCGGCGACGGCCCCCGCGTCGAGATGCGCGCTGCCGCTGGTGGCCGGGGCGTCGGCGTACGGGGCGTGCAGGCAGGCGGTGTGCGAGCCGAGGGAGCCGTCGACGAACAGGTCCCCTGCCGCGCCGGAGGCGCCGAGTTCGCGGATGCGCAGGGCGTCCTTCTCGTCGGCGACCTGCTCTGCCCAGTAGCCCACGACCCGGGGTCCCGGCTCCGCGCGGGAGAGCGCGAGCAGGGAGGTGAAGTCGGCCTCGTCGGAGATCTCGGGGCCCGCGCACTCGTGGATGCTGCCGATGCCGAGGGACGCGGCGCGGGAGAGCGCTTCCCGCTGCGCCGCCCGCCGTTGGGCGGGGGTGACGGCCGCGTGCGCGGCGGCGCGCACGGCGTGGTGGGCCGCCGCGGTCAGCGGGGCGTCGGGGTGGAAGCCGGCCAGACCGGTGACGCCGGGGACGAGATCCAGCAACGCGGTGGTGACCACCGCCGAGTGGACGTCGACCCGCGGCAGGTACAACGGTCGTCCGCCGGCCGCCTCGTCGAGTTCCGCGCGGCTCGGGGGCCGCCGCTCGGGCCAGCGCGTCGCGTCCCAGCCGTGCCCGAGGAGGACCTGGCCGGCGGCGGGGTGGGCGGCGCCGTACTCCCGTACGAGGCGGAGGGCCTCGGCGAGCGAGGCCGCACCTGACAGGTCGAGGCCGGTGAGGGCGAGGCCGGTCGAGGTGGTGTGCACGTGGGCGTCGGTGAACGCGGGGGTGACCAGGGCCCCTTCGAGGTCGACCACTTCGTCGACACCGGTGGCGAAGGCGTCGGCGGCGCCTTCCGAGCCCACCCAGGCGACGTGTCCCTTCTCGACGACCATCGCGGTGGCGAAGGGGTCGGCGGGGCTGTGGACTTCTCCACCGCGCAGCAGCACGGTGCGGTGTTCGCTCTGGGGGGCGGTGCTCTCGGTCATGGGGCAAGCCTAGAGAGCCGGTGGGCACGCCCCGTACCGGGCCGGTGGTCCGTTGGCCGCTGCCCGTGGACCACCGGGTGTCAGATCCGCGGCGGGCGGGCCTCGTACGGGGTGGAGAGGACGACCGTCGTGCGGGTGGAGACGCCGGAGAGCGAGCGGATGCGGGTGAGCAGGTGCTCCAGTTCGAGGGGGGTCGAGACGCGCACCTTGAGGATGTAGTTCTCGTCGCCGGCGACGCTGTGGCAGGCCTCGATCTCGGGCACGCCGGCGAGCCGGTCCGCGATGTCGTCGGGAGCGCTGGGGTCGAACGGCTTCACCGAGATGAACGCGGTGAGCGGCAGCCCGACGGCCTCCGGGTCGACGACCGCCGCGTAGCCGCGGATGACGCCCCGCTGCTCGAGGCGGCGGACGCGCTGGTGCACCGCCGATGTGGACAGGCCGGTGGCCTTGCCCAGGTCGGTGTAGCTCATCCGCCCGTCCTTGACGAGCAGGTCCACGATCTGACGATCCAGCTCCTCCATGCGGATCAACCTATGGCCCTGGATCGCTTCCGGCACAGTCCCGGAGCGTCCGGACGGGCACCAGAGGCCCCCATGTGACCAACGCCACAGGTTTGCCCGGCCGATGCGCCGTGACCCCACGGTTACCCGACCTGCACGGTGGGCATTGCTTGCTGTGGTCGAGGCCGCACATGCCTGGTCGGCCCATCCAAGGGGGAGATTCTCCATGCAGAGTGTCAAGACTGTGTCTTCCAAGTCCGGACGTACCGAACCGGAGCCTGTTGATCCGGCCGAGCCGGCGGAGACGGACGTCCTGGACGCGTACGACACCTTCGAGATGTACCGGGTGATCTGCCCGGACTGCGCTCAGCCGATCGCGCTGCTGGCGGACGAGGACGTCCTGCCGGAGCACGCGCTGTGCCCCACCCCGTGGAACCCGTTCGGGCTGACGGTCTGCTCGGGCACCGGCCGGGACGCCTCCCTCGCCCGTCCCGCCGACGAGACGCTGGAGGTCCAGGAGCAGGACACCGCGCTCCTGCTGACGCTGCCGCAGGGCCTGGACTGGCGTACCCAGCCGTTCTCGCACGTCGGTGGCCCCGGCTCGCGGCCGCTGAAGGTGCCGCCGATGCGGCGGGCCGCCTGAACGACGTGCCCCGGGGAGCCCGACGCGCTCCCCGGACCGCGGGTGTGACGGACACGCCGGACAAGGAGCGTGACGGCCCGCGCCGGACACCGGGCGTGACCGCCACGCGCCCCGGGGGCCGCACGTGCCCCCGGCGTCGATGAACACGACCGCAGACATGTGCCGGGGCCGCCCGCGCTCCGGCCGATGAAACACGATCCGCACGTGTGCCCGGGGCGCCGCACGCGCTCCCGGTGCCGACGAACACGACCGCAGACGTGTGCCGGGGCCCGGACGTGCTTCCGGTGCCGTAGGAACGTGACCACGCAGCGCTTCGCGCCGCGGTCGGCGACCGTGTAGCCCCTGCACTGGCGCTCGAATAGTCCTGGCGGTAACCGCTTCCGCGCGTGGCGCGTTGGCCGGGCATGAGCCTGCACCCCCCGACCACGCAAGGCCGTCGGCGCCTCGTCGTGCCCGTTCGTGAAGAATCGGTTCCGCACCCGGCCGATCCGCCCATCTACCGTGAGCTTCTCCAACTGTGGGCGAGCCGGGGCAGAACGCTGCCGGGGCGCCGCGACCCCGAGTGGGTCAGACTCGCGGCGCCACCGGCACAGAGCGCGCGGGTCAGCGCGTCTCAGGGCCGGCCAGGTGGCGGGCGATGACCATCCGCTGGATCTGGTTCGTCCCCTCGACGATCTGCAGCACCTTGGCCTCGCGCATGTAGCGCTCCACCGGGAAGTCCAGCGTGTAGCCGTAGCCACCGAGGACCTGGACGGCGTCGGTGGTGACGCTCATCGCCGCGTCCGTGCAGAACAGCTTCGCCATGGCGGCCTGCCGGGAGAACGGCTGTCCCGCGTCCCTCAGCCGGGCAGCGGCGAGGTACAGCGCGCGCCCCGCCTCGATCCGGGTGGCCATGTCCGCGAGCATGAAGCGCAGGCCCTGGAAGTCGGCGATGGGGCGCCCGAACTGCTTGCGTCCGGTGGCGTAGCCGAGCGCCTCGTCCAGCGCGGCCTGCGCGACACCGATGGCACAGGCGGCGATGCCGAGACGGCCCGAGTCGAGGGCGGACAGCGCGATGGCGAAGCCCTGGCCCTCCTCGCCGATGCGGCGCGCGTCGGGGATCCGGACACCGTCGAAGTGGAGCTGGGCGGTGGGCGATCCCTTCATGCCCATCTTCTTCTCGGGTACCGCGGGGTTCAGCCCCGGCGCGTCCCCGGGCACCAGGAACGCGGTGATGCCGCGCGGGCCTTCCACGCCGGTGCGGGCGAGGACCGTGTAGAAGTCGGCGACGCCGCCATGGGTGATCCAGGCCTTCGTCCCGGTGATGACCCAGTCGTCGCCGTCCCGGACCGCCTTGGTGCGCAGCGACGCGGCGTCGGACCCGGAGGCGGGCTCGGAGAGGCAGTAGGCGCCGAGCAGACCGCCGCCGAGCATCGCGGGCAGGTGCTCGCCCTGCTGCTCCTTGGTGCCGTATCCGGCCAGCGCGTGGCAGGACAGGGAATGGACGCTCACGCCGAGACCGACGGTGAGGCGGGCCGCCGCGAGCTCCTCGAGGACCTGGAGATAGACCTCGTACGGCTGGTCCCCGCCGCCGAACTCGGAGTCGTAGGGAAGGCCGAGCAGTCCTGATTCGGACAGCAGCGAGAAGACCTCGCGCGGGAAGTGTCCGGCGTCCTCCTCCTCGGCCGCGCGCGGGGCGATCTCCCGCTGGACGATGTCGCGGACCAGGGTGATCAGATCCCTGGCCTCCTCGGTGGGCAGCTGACGGTCCACCGGCTGCGGTGCGCGGTCGGGCATGGCGGCGCTCTCCTCCCTGTCGGGCGCTGCGGCGGTCACGCGCGAAGGGTGTGGGCGCGCCGCCGGTTGTTCTGCCAGGCCGATGGTGCCCTTCCGGATCACGAAAGAGGCTGCATGGCGGCTTGTGGCGCGCATGAGTATGCCCGATCGGAAGGCGGGCGTCACGGGTGTGCCGGGGGCGAAAGCCGCAGCCCGCGGGGCGGTTCCCGGGAGGTGGGGGCGTTGCCGGCGGGCGTCCCGGAGCTAGATCAGGCCGACCTGGGTGATGAGCATGGCCAGGACCACGACGAGCGTCCAGCCGAGGACGTGCTCGAGGACGTCGGGTCCGTCGTCCGGGCCGCCGGTGCGGGTCGTCGGCAGGGTGCGGTCGGCGGTTGCTGCGTTCGAGGTCATGGTGCGTCTCGTTCGGTCGTCCGGCAGATGGCTCCCCCTGGGGGTCTTTCGTCCGTTTCGGGCGGCAGACCCTGGCCACACAACAGTGCCAGCGACCGCGGCCCCCGGGGTAGAGACGTTCGTCACTGCCGCCGGGGGCCGCGCGGTGCGTCAGTGGACGCCGACGGCCGCCAGAGCCGCACGCTGGGCGGCTGTCGGGTGCGCGGGCCAGTACAGGTAGCAGACGCCTCCTGTGCCGGAGACCACTTTCCCGCTCGCGTTGTAGCGCTTGGTACGGAGCCAGATCTTCTCCCACTCGGCACGGCGGTAGACGCGGCGCACCGCCTCGTTGGTCGGGGAGGCCGGGTCGTTGGCGATCACATCACCGTCGGCGGTGAAGCCGATCACTGTCATGAGGTGGCCGGCGGTGCCGTAGCCGGCCCCTGTCAACTCCTCCTTCAGGAACGACTGGGACGTTATGGCCGGGATGCCGGCGGCGATCAGCGTCTCCAGATCGGTCAGCGAGGTCAGCCGGGTGACGACGGCGCTCATGTCGCGGTAGGTAGCGGCATAGGCTGCGTTGAAAGGCCAGTTGCCGCAGCCTTCGTACTGGTGGTCGAAGGTGAAACGGGCGGCGTGACAGACCTGCGGATCGGCGAACGCGGGGTCGACCCACGCCAGATCGTCGGCCGTCGGCCTCCGGCCCCAGTACTCGATGATCATCTGCGACGACGTGGGGCTGCACCATGCCTCGCCGCCGTTGTCGTACTCCGGGTACTGGCCCACGTGCGTGTTCTGGGAGTACCTCGGCACGATCAGCTCGCGGGCGAGGCCCGGCTCCGACGCCGGTACGCCGAAGCGGTCCGGGATGTCGGAGGTCATCGCGCCCAGCCGCCACACGGTGGGTGTGAGGGAGGTCCCCGGCCGGCGGTAGAGGGTGAGCCGCAGCCGGTACGAGTCCAGGCGCAGCCCGCTCGCGGCGTCGTCGACGGAGAACGTGTCCGTCCAGATGCTCGCCCGGCCGTCGCCCTGGTCGTCCACCGACGTCCGGCGGATGTCCTGGTCGCCGGCGGCCCAGCGGCCCATCACGAACCAGGGCGTCGCCGTGCCGTCCGAGTACTGCCCGCTCAGCTCCACCTGGAGCCATGTCCCGGCGGGGGTGTCCGCGTTCCAGGAGGCGATGGCCTCGGTGGCGGGCACGCGTGAGCGGTGCACCGGCGAGGTCCAGGTCGCGTACTCCCAGCTCGCGGTCGTGCCGGTGTGCGGGTCGGTGTAGTCGGCGGTGCCGGCGGGCCGGGCGATCACCACGCCCGGGCGGAGGCCGGCGACGGCCTTCGTCCCGGCGCGGTCGCCGCAGCGCCAGTCCGTGTACGAGGACCAGAAGCGATTGTCGACGAGCGGCTGCGGGCGCCTGGCGGATGCGGCGGGTGCGGCGGCCGTACCGCTCACGGCGGCCGCCTGCCCGGCGGCGACGGACAGGGTTCCGGCGGTGGCGGCCACCGCGAGCGCGGCGCCCAGAACGTCTCTGCGCGAAGTAGGTCTGGCCATGGGACCCCCAAGTCAGGAGCGCGACAGTGGGGCCACTATCGCGGTTCGCGGCTCGCTTCTGCCAGGGATTCGCCTCGCGTCGCGGAAGCAATATTGGTCTGGTCCACCGGCGCTTCGGCCGTCGGGGTCAGGGAGGTGACCTGGGGCGCCGTACCGGACCGGACTGCCGCGCTGGACGACCGCCTCTTAGGGTGGCCCCATGGACGACCTCGACCGCCGGGCCGCCCGGCTGCACGCGCTGCCGCCCTCGTGCGGCCCTGTGCGCCTGGTCGCGGTGGACGGTCACGCGGGCTCGGGCAAGAGCACCTTCGCCGGCCGGCTCGCCGACGCGCTCGGCGCGGACGTGCCCGTACTGCACCTCGACGATCTGGCCACCCACGAGGAGCTGTTCGACTGGACGGGGCGGATGCTGAACCAGGTGATCGAGCCCTTGGCGCACGGCCGGGACGCGGCGTATCACCCGTACGACTGGAACCTCCGGCGCCTCCTCGCCCCGCGCGTGCTGCCGGCGGCGCCCCTGGTCCTGGTGGAGGGAGTCGGGGCGGGGCGGCGGGCGCTGCGTCCGTATCTCGCGGCGCTGCTGTGGATGGACCGGGGTGCGGAGGAGTCCTGGGAACGCGGCAGAGCCCGTGACGGTGCGGCGCTCTCCGGCTTCTGGGACGGATGGACAGCGGCGGAGATGCGCCATTTCTTGTCCGATCCTTCGGCACCGTTCGCCGATGCCCTGATACGCGAGTGCCCGACGGGCTACGAGTGGCTCCAGGTGCCCGCCGGGACTGCAGGTTCGCACCCGATCGATCACTCGCAGTAATGGCCTTCCCACGGCATTCCGAGGTGTCGGGATTACGTCTCAAGAGTGCCTCAACTCTGCTTGACCGACGGGGCGTACAGGTCTTACGTTCTCAATGTGCGGCTTTCCGAAGCCGTCGCAGACGCGAAGCCCCCGGTTGTTCCCCCGTGATCGGGGGCTTCGTTCTGCCCGTTTTCCTGCTTCTTTCACCCCTCGTGAGCCGTTGCCGCTCACCCTGGGTCACCATCTCCGCGCCGTCACCGGGTCGTTGTGGCGCTCTTAATCGCCGCCCCGTGCGCGGGTACGATGCACGACTGGAAGCCTTTGACGGCTGCCACGCCACAGCGGGCGCCCAACTCCCCCTCGTGGCATGGCTGTTCCGGCAGCGGTCGTGGGCCTCCGCCCGGCGCGACAACACTGGTGCACGGTTTGTAGGGGGGAGTGGGGGGACCCTATGGACATCGGCACGCAAGGGTCACGGTCGCCGGCGGACCTGGCCTGGGTGCGTGGCGTGGACGCCTGCACCATGGGCGCGTACCCGCAGGCCGAAGAGGAGTTCCGCACCGCCGTCCGGCTTGATCCCGGAATGGCCGACGCCTGGCTCGGGCTGCACGCGCTGCGGGTCGACACCTCGACCGCGCTGATCCACATGTACCGCGGCCGCGACCGGTTCGGCGAGCAGCGGGCACGTCACCGCCGCACCCTCAACTCCTGGTACTGGCTGGGCTGGTGGGTGCAGCCGGTACTGGAGAGCGGGCGTGACCTCCTGCTCGCGCACGCCTCCCACTGGCTCGACGGCCGCCATGTGCCCGAGCTCGACCGGGCGCTCGCCGCGCTCCCGCCGGTGGACACCGATCCGCAGGTGCGCTTCCTGCACGCCTGCCGGGCCTATCTCGTCAAGGACTGGGAGCAGCTCGTACGCCATACGGAGCCGCTGGTCGACGACCCGCTGCTGGGCATCGAGGCCGGGCTCTTCGGCGGCATGGCCCGGGTGAGGCTGGAAATGTACGGGCAGGCGGAGCCGCTGCTGTCCGCCGCCCTGATGCGCTGCCGCAGCGAGCAGCCGCAGCGCAAGGAGCTGCGGTACTGGCTGGCGCGGGCGCACGAGGGCACCGGCCGCAGCGCCGCGGCGCTGCCCCTGTACCGCGCGGTGCACCGCATCGATCCGGCCTTCATGGACACCGCGGCCCGCCTGGCGGCCATCGCCGAGTACGACGGGATCGACGTGTACGACGACTCCGTCGGTCTGGCCGCCGTGTCCCTGGCCGGATACGGCGGTGACGCGGCGGACGTCCAGGCGGAGGGCGAGACGGCCCAGGGCCCCGAGTCCCGGTTCGGCGGCGACGCCGGGGTCACCGTGCCGGGGCCCGCGCCGGTCGTGCCGGCCGACGGCCCGCGCCGCAGGTCGGCCGCGCCGTCGCCGTACTCTCCCCCGCAGTTCCCGGCCGGGCCCACCGACCCGGACCTGCTCGCCCAGGCGCTGGCGGAGCTGGAGCGGATGGTGGGGCTCGAGCCGGTGAAGCGGCAGGTGAAGGCGCTGTCGGCACAGTTGGAGATGGCCCGGCTGCGGGCCGTTCAGGGGCTGCCCGTACAGCCACCGAAGCGGCACTTCGTCTTCTCCGGCCCCTCGGGGACGGGCAAGACGACCGTCGCCCGTATCCTCGGCCGGGTCTTCTACGCCCTCGGCCTCCTGGGCGGCGATCACCTCGTGGAGGCCCAACGGTCCGATCTGGTCGGGGAGTTCCTCGGCCAGACGGCGGTGAAGGCCAACGAGCTCATCGACTCGGCGCTCGGGGGCGTGCTCTTCGTCGACGAGGCGTACAGCCTGTCCAACTCCGGCTACAGCAAGGGCGACGCGTACGGCGACGAGGCCTTGCAGGTGCTGCTCAAGCGCGCCGAGGACAACCGCGACCACCTCGTCGTCATCCTGGCCGGCTATCCGGAGGGCATGGACCGGCTGCTCGCCGCCAACCCCGGACTGTCGTCCCGCTTCACCACCCGCGTCGACTTCCCGTCGTACCGGCCGCTGGAACTGACCGCGATCGGCGGGGTGCTGGCCGCCGACAACGGCGACGTATGGGACGAGGAGGCGCGCGACGAGCTCCGCTCGATCAGCGGCCATGTGGTCGACCAGGGCTGGATCGACGAGCTGGGCAACGGCCGCTTCCTGCGCACCCTGTACGAGAAGAGCTGCGCCTACCGCGATCTGCGGCTGTCCGGCTGTCCCGGTCCGCCGACCCGCGAGGACCTGTCGACGCTGCGGCTGCCCGATCTGATGCAGGCGTACGGGGAGGTCCTGTCGGGCCGCGGTCCGGCCGGCCGCGGCCCGCAGGAGCCTCCGTTCGGGTGATCCGTACGCTGCTCAGCCGTTCACGAGCGCTCCGGCGTCGCTGTCCCGCGCGCCGGCGACCGCGGGCGCGGGGCCGGTGGTCACGGCCGGGGCGGAGGCGGTCCGGGAGGTGCCCGGCACCGCGACCCGGTGGGAAGGGTCGCGCACCTCGCCGACGAGCATCTCCAGTACGTCCTCCATCGCTACCAGTCCCAGCACCCGTCCGGACGCGTCGGCGACCTGCGCGAGATGGGTGGCCGCACGGCGCATCACGGTGAGCGCGTCGTCGAGCGGCAGTTCGGCGCGCAGGGTCGCCATCGGCCGCCAGATGTGCTGGGGCACGGCACGCTCCCCGTCCTCGAGATCGAGGACATCCTTGACGTGCAGATATCCCATGAAAGGGCTCTCGCCGTCCGCGCAGACCGGGAAGCGCGAGTAGCCGGTGCGTACGGTCAGCTCCTCCAGCTCCCGGGGGGTGACCGACGGCGTGACCGTGACCAGCGCCGGGCGGGGGATCAGCACGTCGGTGACCGGGCGGCTGCCGAGCTCGAGGGCGTCCTCGAGCCGTTCCTGCTCCGCGGGTGCCAGCAACCCGGCGTGGCCCGCGTCCTCGACGAGCCGGCCCAGCTGCACGCTGGTGAAGACGGCCTCGACCTCGTCCTTCGGTTCGACCCGGAAGGCCCGCAGCACCAGCCGGGAGCAGGCGCCGAGCGCGGTGGTGACGGGGCGGCAGAGCCGGGCGAAGCCGACCAGGCCCGGGCTGAGCCACAGGGCGGTGCGCTCGGGCGCCGCCATGGCGAGGTTCTTCGGCAGCATCTCGCCGACGACGAGGTGCAGGAACACCACGACGGCCAGGGCGATCGCGTAGCCGAGCGGATGGACGATTCCCTCGGGGACATGTGCCGCGTGGAAGACGGGCTCCAGCAGACGGGCGACGGTCGGTTCCGCGACGGCGCCGAGGGTGAGGGAGCAGACGGTGATGCCGAACTGGGCGGCGGCCATCATCTGCGGCAGGTTCTCCAGGCCGTGCAGGACCCGTCGGGCCCGCGAGGAGCCGGCCGCGGCGAGCGGCTCGATCTGGCTGCGGCGTACGGACACCAGGGCGAACTCGGCGCCGACGAAGAATCCGTTGGCCACGACGAGCAGCAGGGCGAAGAGCAGTTGGAGAGCGCTCACCGGGTGGCCCCCGTCATGGCCTCGTCCTGCGTGACGGTGTCGGCGGTGCGCACCAGGCGGACCCGTTCCGCGCGGTAGCGGTCGACCTGGCGCACGGACAGTCGCCAGCCGGGGAGTTCGGCGCGGTCGCCGGGGGCGGGGATGCGTCCCAGCAGGTCGGCGACGAGACCGGCGAGGGTCTCGTACGGTCCGTCGGGCACCTCGAGGCCTATCCGCCGGAGCGTCAGCACACGGCAGCTGCCGTCGGCCTCCCATGCGGGCCGTCCGTCCTCCGGGGCGACGGGCGCCAGTTCCGGACGGGCGTCCGAGTCGGAGTCGTGCTCGTCACGGACCTCGCCGACCAGTTCCTCGATGATGTCCTCGAGGGTGACGACACCGGCCGTGCCGCCGTACTCGTCGACGACGACGGCTATGGGCTGCTCGCTGCGCAGCTGTTCGAGCAGCTGCTGCACCGGGAGGGTCTCCGGCACCATCAGCGGGACGACGGCGATCCGCTCCACGCCGACCCGTCGGCGTTCCTCCGCGCGCACGGCGAGGGCGTCCTTGAGGTGCACCATGCCCACGATCTCGTCGATGCGCTCCCGGTAGACGGGGAAGCGTGAAAGGCCCGTGGCCCGGGTGAGGTTGAGGACGTCCGCCGCGGTGGCGTCGGACTGGAGAGCGCTCACCTTCACCCGCGGGGTCATCACGTGCTGCGCGGTGAGGTGGCCGAGCGACAGGGTGCGGACGAACAGGTCCGCGGTGTCCTGCTCCAGCGTGCCGGCCCGCGCCGAATGGCGGGCCAGCGACATCAGCTCGACCGGGGTGCGCGCGGAGGCCAGCTCCTCGGCGGGCTCCACGCCCGCCAGCCGTACAAGACGGTTGGCGGCGGCGTTCAGCAAGGTGATGACCGGGCGGAAGGCGGACGAGAAGGCGGTCTGCGGGCCTGCCACGAACCTGGCCACCTGGAGCGGCCTGGACACCGCCCAGTTCTTGGGGACCAGTTCGCCGATCACCATCTGGACGGCGGAGGCCAGCAGCATGCCGATGACCACCGCCACACCCGGCACGGCGCCTTCGGGCAGCCCGGTCGCGGTCAGAGGTCCGCCGAGCAGCCCGGCGAGCGCGGGCTGCGCGAGCATTCCGACGACGAGAGAGGTGATGGTGATGCCGAGCTGGGTGCCGGAGAGCTGGAAGGACAGCTCGCGCAGCGCGCCGACGACGCGCCGGGCCCGGCGGTCGCCCTCGGCCGCGGCGCGTTCGGCGTCCGGGCGTTCCACGGTGACGAGTCCGAACTCGGCGGCCACGAAGAAGCCGTTGGCCAGGATGAGAAGGAATGCTGCGGCGAGCAGCAGAAGCGGGACGATCATGCCGCCGCCTCCTGAGAGGGGGCGGCGCAGGTACTACCGGACGATCCGTCCATTGCTGGAGGGAGTCACTCCTCGGGTCGCAGGGTGGCCCCGCCGGCCGACGGGCCGTGCGATGCGGGGCGGGGCGCACTCGGCGCCGCCGCCACCAGAGTAATCAAGCCAGGGCTGTCGAGGGCAGGGGCGCTGCCCCAAATGTCGGTCGCTGCCCTCAGTGTTGGTCCGGCCGGGTGCCGCCGGGTTGCTCCGGCCGGGTCCCATGGGTCTCTGCGAGGGCCCGCAGGGCGCGGGCGTCCTCGACGGCGCGGGCCCTGGCGATACCGGGCTGGATGCCCAGCACCGGCAGGCTTGTGCCGTCGCTGAGATCGAGGAAGACCCAGGGGTCGCCGGAGCGCAGGTTCACCCGCAGGATCTCCGCCCATGCCAGCCGTCGCGTACGGGTGAGGTTGACGACGGTGACCCCGTCGTCGTCGGCGACGACCTTCGGCCGGCTCAGCAGGGCGAGGACCGCGAGGAAGAGCAGGGCCGTGAAGATGAAGCTGACCTGCTCGGGCGGGCTGAGCTTGTCGAGGAGCAGGGTGACGGTGGTGACGGCGGCGAACATGGCCACGCCCACGGTCAGCAGGACGATCCGGGTACGGGTCGGCCTGAAGGTGACCGGGAGCGCGGGCGGCCGAGGCGCCGGAGCAGATGCGGACATGGTGTGTCGTCGGTCTCTCAGAGGCGGCAGGCGTGGATGGCCGTGGTGAGGATGGCCCGCGCGCCGAGCGCGTACAGGTCGTCCATGATCCGCTGGGCCTCCTTGGCCGCGACCATGGAACGCACGGCGACCCACCCCTCGTGGTGCAGGGGGGAGATCGTCGGGGACTCGAGGCCGGGGGTCAGAGCGACGGCCTGCTCCAGGTGTTCGACCCGGCAGTCGTAGTCCATCATCACGTAGCTGCGGGCGACCAGGACGCCCTGGAGGCGGCGCAGGAACTGCTGCACCTTCGGGTCCTCGCCGTCCGCGCCGGTGCGGCGGATGACGACGGCCTCCGAGGTCATGATCGGCTTGCCGATGACCTCGAGCCCCGCGTTGCGCAGGCTGGTGCCGGTCTCGACGACATCGGCGATGACCTGGGCGACACCGAGCTCGATGGCGGTCTCGACGGCACCGTCGAGGTGGACCACGGAGGCGTCGATGCCGCTCTCCGCGAGGTGCGCGGCGACGATGCCCTCGTAGGAGGTGGCGATCGTCATGCCGCCGAAGTCCTCGACACCGGCCGCGGTGCCCGGCTTGGTGGCGTAGCGGAAGGTGGAACGGGCGAAGCCGAGCTGGAGGATCTCCTCGGCGTCGGCGCCGGAGTCGAGCAGCAGGTCACGGCCGGTGATGCCGATGTCGAGCTTGCCGGAGCTGACGTAGATCGCGATGTCACGCGGGCGCAGGTAGAAGAACTCGACCTCGTTCTCGGGGTCGACGAGGACGAGCTCCTTGGACTCCTTGCGCTGCTGGTAGCCGGCCTCATGGAGCATCGCCGACGCAGGTCCGGACAGTGAACCCTTGTTGGGGACGGCGATGCGCAGCATGAGACGGGCTTCCTTTGTTCGCGTGATGTGTGTGCGGAGGGGCGGGCTGGCTCAGAGGTGGGCGTAGACGTCGTCGAGGGAGATTCCGCGTGCGACCATCATCACCTGGACGTGGTACAGCAGTTGCGAGATCTCCTCCGCGGCGGCTTCCTTGCCCTCGTACTCGGCGGCCATCCACACCTCGGCGGCCTCCTCGACGACCTTCTTGCCGATGGCATGGACGCCCTTGCCGACCAGCTCGGCGGTGCGGGAGGTGGCGGGGTCGCCCTCGGCGGCCTTCTGCTGGAGCTCGGCGAAGAGCTCCTCGAACGTCTTATTGGACATGGTGGTCCCAGACTACGCGGAAGCGGCCGCTGCTCAGCGCCAGGGTTCGGATACTGAACGCAGGATGGTCGCGGTGGCGACCGCCGCCGTGACCGCCTCGTGCCCCTTGTCCTCGTTCGAGCCCTCGAGCCCTGCCCGGTCGAGGGCCTGCTCCTCGGTGTCACAGGTCAGCACACCGAAGCCGACGGGGACGCCGGTGTCGATGGAGACCTGGGTCAGGCCCTGGGTGACGCCCTGGCACACGTACTCGAAGTGCGGCGTGCCGCCGCGGATGACGACGCCGAGGGCGACGATCGCGTCGTAGCCGCGGCCCGCGAGCACCTTGGCCACCACGGGCAGCTCGAAGCTGCCCGGGACGCGCAGCAGCGTCGGCTCGTCGATGCCGAGCTCGTGCAGTGCGCGCAGCGCGCCGTCGACGAGACCGTCCATGACCTTCTCGTGCCACTGGGCGGCGATCACCGCTACCCGCAGGTCTCCGCAGTTGCGGACGGACAGTTCGGGCGCACCCTTGCCGCTCATGTTTCTCCCTTAAGCCGTTCTTCTGTGCTGGTCGTGCGGGAACTACTGGTTGCCGCAGGTCGTCGCGGGGGCCGCGTCGAGCCAGGGCAGGTCGTGGCCCATCCGGTCGCGCTTGGTGCGCAGATAGGTCAGGTTGTGCTCGCCCGCCTGGACGGGCATCGGTTCGCGTCCGAGGACGGTGATCCCGTACCTGACGAGCGCGGTCGACTTGTCCGGGTTGTTGGTCATCAGCCGCACGCTGCGCACGCCGAGGTCGGCGAGGATCTGGGCGCCGGCCGCGTAGTCGCGGGCGTCGGCGGGCAGACCGAGCTCGAGGTTGGCGTCGAGGGTGTCCCTGCCCCTCTCCTGGAGCTCGTACGCGCGCAGCTTGGACAGCAGCCCGATGCCGCGGCCCTCGTGCCCGCGCAGATAGACGACGACACCCCGCCCGGCCCTCGTGATGCTCTCCATGGAGGCGTTGAGCTGGGGGCCGCAGTCGCAGCGCAGCGAGTGGAAGATGTCGCCGGTGAGGCATTCGGAGTGGACGCGCACGAGGACGTCGTCGCCGTCGCCGATGTCGCCGTGCACCAGGGCGACATGCTCGACGCCGTCGACGGTCGAGCGGTATCCGTACGCGGTGAACTCACCGGCCGCGGTGGGCAGATGCACCTCGGCCTCGCGCTTGACCGTCGGCTCCTCGCTGCGGCGGTAGGCGATCAGGTCCTCGATGGAGATGATCGTCAGGCCGTGCTTGCGGGCGAACGGCACGAGCTCGGGCAGCCGCAGCATCACGCCGTCCTCGCCGGCGATCTCGACGATCGCGCCGGCGGGGCGCAGGCCCGCGAGCCTGGCGAGGTCCACGGCGGCCTCGGTGTGGCCGGGGCGGGTGAGGACGCCGCCGGGCTTGGCGCGCAGCGGGAAGACGTGCCCCGGGCGTACGAAGTCGGCGGGGCCGGCCTCGCCGCCCGCCAGCAGTTGGAGGGTGACGGCGCGGTCGGCGGCGGAGATGCCGGTCGTCACCCCGTAGGCCGGGCCGGCGTCGACGGAGACGGTGAAGGCGGTCTGCATCGACTCGGTGTTGTGGCCGACCATCTGGGGCAGGTCGAGCCGCTCCAGCTCGTCGGCCTCCATGGGGGCGCAGATCAGGCCGCGGCACTCGCTCATCATGAAGGCGACGACCTCGGGCGTGGCCTTCTCGGCGGCGATGACGAGGTCGCCCTCGTTCTCGCGGTCCTCGTCGTCGACGACCACGACGGGGCGGCCCGCGGCGATGTCGCGGACGGCCTGCTCGACCGGGTCGAGGGAGAGGTCCTCGATGCTGTCGGCGGCGAACCAGGTGGGCAGTGCGGTCATGCTGCCGCTCCTTCCAGTGCGGGCCGGCCGCTCGTCCGCGAGCGCAGCCACCAGTCGCGCAGGCCCCACAGGACGAGCGCGCCGTAGAGGACGTAGACGAAGCCGGAGAAGGCGAAGCCGTTGGCGAAGTTGAGCGGGACGCCGACCAGGTCGACGAGCAGCCAGGCGAACCAGAACTCGACCATGCCGCGGGCCTGGGCGATCATCGCCACGAGGGTGCCGACGAAGATGTACGCGTCGGGCCACGGGTCCCAGGACAGCGACGGGTACAGGGTGAACAGGCCGCCGACCGCGGCGGTGCCGAGGACAGCGCCGCCGATCAGGTAGGCACGCTCACGCCAGGTCGCGAACCGGACGGCGATCGAGCCGTCCTGCGCCTGCTGCCGGCCGCGGCGGGTCCACTGCCAGTAGCCCCACGCGGCCACGGCCATGACCACGACCTGCTTGCCGGCGCTGCCGGTGAGGTGGGACGTGGCGAAGGCGGCGAAGAGGATGACGCCGGAGAGGAACTGGGCGGGCCAGGTCCATATCGAGCGCCGCCAGCCGAGGGCGAGGGCGATCAGCCCGATCGTGTTGCCGATCATGTCCGACCACTTGATGTGCTGTCCGAAGGCCGTGAAGGCCTCGCCGTTCAGCCAGTCGATGGCGCTCACTCGGCACTCTCCTCGGCCTGCGTGCCGAGCAGCCGCTCGACGTACTTGGCGATGACGTCCACCTCGAGGTTGACCGGGTCGCCGGGCTGCTTGATCCCGAGCGTGGTCAGGGCGAGGGTGGTGGGGATGAGGCTGATCGTGAAGTGGTCGGTGCCCGCGTCGACCACGGTAAGGCTCACACCGTCAACCGTGATCGAGCCCTTCTCGACAACGTATCGAGCGAGACCGGAGGGCAGCGAGATCTTGACGATCTCCCAGTTCTCCGACGGGGTGCGCTCGACGACGGTGCCGGTGCCGTCGACATGGCCCTGGACGATGTGGCCGCCGAGCCGGGCGCCGACCGCGGTGGGCCGCTCGAGGTTGACGCGGGAACCGGCCTGGAGCACGCCCAGGCTGGAGCGCTTCAGCGTCTCGGCCATGACGTCAGCGGTGAACTCCCCGTCGCCCGTCTCGACGACGGTCAGGCAGACGCCGTTGACGGCGATGGAGTCGCCGTGCTTCGCGTCCTCGGTGACGATCGGGCCGCGCAGACGGAAGCGGGACGCGTCGCCGAGGTCCTCGACGGCGGTGACCTCGCCCAGCTCTTCGACGATTCCGGTGAACACTCAAGCTCCCTTGGGGACGGTGGCGGTGACGCGCAGGTCGGTTCCGATGCGGACGGTCTCCGTGACATCGAGCCGCAACGCGTCGGTGATGGTGGTGATTCCGGCGTCGGTGAGGGCGGCGGTGCCCGCGCCGAGGAGTACGGGGGCGATGTAGCCGATGACGCGGTCGACGGCTCCGGCGGCGACGAAGGCGCCGGCGAGCGTCGGGCCGCCTTCGAGGAGCACGGACCGCACGCCGCGCGCGTGGAGCGTGGCCAGCAGTGCGGCGATGTCCAGGCCGCCGCCGGACGCGCGGGGCAGCCGCCAGACCTCGCCGAGATGCGCGGTGGCGTCGGGCAGGACGTCCTCGGCCACGGCGACGGCGGTGGGCGCGGCGTCGTCGAGGACCCGCGCGCCCGGCTTCACGGCGACCCCCTCGCTGTCGATCACGACGCGCAGCGGCTGGGTGGCGCCCGCGATGCCGCGGACGGCCAGGTGCGGGTCGTCGGCGCGGGCGGTGCCCGAGCCGACGAGGACGGCGTCGGCCTCGGCGCGCAGCCGGTGGACGTCGGCGCGGGACTCGGGCGAGCTGATCCAGCGGCTGGTGCCGTCGGCGGCGGCGACGCGGCCGTCGAGTGTGGCCGCGTACTTCCAGGTGACGTGGGGGCGGCCGAGGCGTACGGAGGTGAGCCAGCCGGCGTTGCCCGCGGCCGCCTCGTCGGCGAGGAGTCCCTGTTCGACCTCGATCCCGGCGGCGCGCAGGGTGTCGGCGCCTCCGGTGGCCTCGGGGTTGGGGTCGGCGACCGCGTAGACGACGCGGGCGACGCCCGCCTCGGCGAGGGCCTGCGCGCAGGGGCCGGTGCGGCCGGTGTGGTTGCAGGGCTCGAGGGTGACGTACGCGGTGCCGCCGCGGGCGAGGACCCCGGCGGCGCGCAGGGCGTGGATCTCGGCGTGGGGTCCGCCGGCGCGCTGGTGGAAGCCTTCGCCGACCACGTGTCCGGAGGCGTCGGTGATGACGCACCCGACGACCGGGTTGGGGCTGGTGGAGCCGAGTCCGCGGGCGGCGAGCGTGATCGCCCGACGCATGGCGTCTGCTTCGGCTGCGGTGGCCACCGGGTCCTCCTGCCTCTTCGGGCACGGACTCCGGGGCCTGTCGATGACGACAGAGAGCGGAGGAACACCACAGGGGGACGCCGATGCCTGAACGGCGATCGCCACGTGGTGAACGGCGATCGACAGACGGCCGACGCACCTGACGGTGCCATCCGCCGCGCACTGCCTCCCATCCGGACTTTAACCGTCGGTCCAGGAATCTCACCTGGTCAACCGGCCGCTGGCTGCGGACGGGTCGCGGACTGTAACCGCCGGTTCGGAATTGCACCGACCCCGGAGTGCGCTGCTGCTGATACAGGGCCAGTGTGCCACGGCCGGCGCTGAGCCATGCGGGTGATGTCTGTGGACTCGCTCACATACGGGCACGCGGCGTCACCCGCCGTCATATCCGAGACGCAATGGTCCAGACCTATTGACGCTCTGGTCTAGTCCTCTTAATGTCTGCGACACCTCCGCGGACCAGGCCCGCCGGTGTGCGCACACCAGGGCCAACCCCTTTCCCCCATCCGTCAGTTGTGCGAGGCCGAACCCCCCTGCGCTCCTGGCGGGCGATGCAGGGGGATCCCCACCAGGAGGAACTGATCGTGCAGTCCCCCACCCGTACCAGAGCCGGGGCGTCCCTGCTCGCAGCCGGCGCCGCCGCGGCCGCGCTGCTGGCAGGCATGCTCTCCCCCGGCGTCTCCCACGCCGCGTCGCAGGAGAACTGCCGGCCCGACGGGCTCTACGCCACACCCGGCGTCGACGTCCCGTACTGCTCGGTGTACGACACCGAGGGCCGCGAGAAGATGGGCGCGGACCACCAGCGCCGGGTCATCGGCTACTTCACCGGCTGGCGCACCGGCAAGAACGGGCAGCCTGCCTATCTCGCGTCCGACATCCCGTGGGACAAGGTCACCCACATCAACTACGCCTTCGGCCACATCGACTCGTCCCACAAGCTCTCGGTCGGCGCCGACGGGGAGAAGAACGCCGCGACGGGGATGACCTGGCCGGGAGTGACCGGGGCGGAGATGGACCCGGCCCTGCCGTACAAGGGCCACTTCAACCTGCTCAACAAGTTCAAGAAGCAGCACCCGGACGTGAAGACGCTGATCTCCGTCGGCGGCTGGGCGGAGACCGGCGGCTACTTCGACGACAACGGCGTGCGGGTGAACTCGGGCGGCTTCTACTCGATGGCCACCAACGCCGACGGCTCGGTCAACCAGGCGGGGATCAACACCTTCGCCGACTCCGCCGTCGCCTTCATCAAGAAGTACGGCTTCAACGGCGTCGACATCGACTACGAGTACCCGACCTCGATGAAGGACGCCGGCCACCCGGCCGACTTCCCCGTCTCCAACGCCCGCCGGGGCGGCCTCAACAAGGGCTACGCGGCGCTGATGAAGACCCTGCGCGAGAAGCTCGACCGGGCCGGCGCGGCGGACGGCAAGCACTACATGCTCACCGTCGCGGCGCCCTCGTCCGGCTATCTGCTGCGCGGCATGGAGACCTTCCAGGTCCAGAAGTACCTGGACTACGTCAACATCATGTCGTACGACCTGCACGGCGCCTGGAACGAGTACGTCGGCCCGAACGCCTCGCTGTTCGACGACGGCAAGGACGCCGAACTGGCCTCGGCGAACGTCTACGGCAGCGCGCAGTACGGCGGCATCGGCTATCTCAACACCGACTGGGCCTACCACTACTTCCGGGGCTCCATGCCCGCCGGCCGCATCAACATCGGCCTCCCGTACTACACCCGCGGCCACAAGAACGTGCAGGGCGGCACGGACGGCCTGTGGGGCAAGGCCGCCGCGGCCTCCTGCCCGGCCGGCTCCGGCCTCACCAAGTGCGGTGACGGCGCCGTCGGCATCGACAACCTGTGGCACGACAAGGACGACAACGGCAAGGAGTCCCCGGCGGGCTCCAACCCGATGTGGCACGCCAAGAACCTGGAGAAGGGGATCGTCGGCGACTACGTCACGCAGTACGGCTTCCCCGCGGACACCCGGCTGACCGGCACCTACGTGCGCAAGTACGACTCCACGCTGGTCGCACCCTGGCTGTGGAACTCCGAGAAGAAGGTCTTCCTCTCCACCGAGGACGAGCAGTCGGTGGCGGCGAAGGCGGACTACGTGGTCGACCGCGGCATCGGCGGCACGATGGTCTGGGAACTCGCGGGCGACTACGACTGGAACGCGGCGAAGGGCCAGTACGAGATCGGCGACACGCTGACCACGTCGATGTACGAGAAGTTCAAGTCGGCCGCCCCGTACGGGGCGAAGAAGTCCAACAGCCCGCTGCCCACCGACGCGGTGGACATCGCCGTCGACTTCACCGAGTTCAAGCTGGGCGACTCGAACTACCCGATCACGCCCAAGCTGAAGATCACCAACAACACCTCGGCCACGCTGCCCGGTGGCACGGAGTTCCAGTTCGACTACGCGACCGCCGCACCGGCCAACGCCTCCGACCAGTCCGGCTTCGGTACCAAGGTGATCAAGAGCGACCACACCGGCGGCAACACCGGCGGCCTAAAGGGCGACTTCCACCGGGTGTCGCTGAAGCTCCCGGCCTGGCAGTCGCTGGCACCCGGCGGCACGGTCGAGCTGTCGTTCAACTACTACCTGCCGGTCTCGACCCCGTCGAACTGGACGGTGAACATCGCCGGCACGGCGTACGCCCTCGCCGGTGACCTGGGCCGCGGCACGAAGCTGGTCGAGCCCGGATCCGGCTCCTCCCCCTCGCCGTCCCCGTCCGAGCCGGGCACGCCCGGGGCGTGCACCGCACCGGCGTGGAACGCGACGTCCGAGTACGGGGGCGGAGTGACCGTCTCCCACGCGTCGCACCAGTGGAAGTCGAAGTGGTGGACGAAGGGCGAGGAGCCCGGTAGGACCGGGGAGTGGGGTGTCTGGCAGGACCTCGGCGCCTGCTGAGCCTCCTCCCTCGCAGAGCAGCCCGGCGGCGGTCACCGGCTTGCCGCCGCCGGGCCCTGGCCGCCGCCCTCGGGCGGCGGCCTTCGGCCCTTCCGCACCCGCGGACGCGGAGGGCCGGCCCCCGGGACGGGCGCGGCTATCGCGCGGCCGGGAGCCGGTAGACGGAGACGTGGGACCGCGACTCGGCGGTGAAGGCGGCGCCGGCCCAGTCGGCGTGCCTGGCCTCCAGGTCGAATCCGGCCAGCTGAGCCATGAGGTCGAGTTCGGCGGGCCAGATGTAACGGTGGGGGCTGCGGAACAGCTGTGCCTGCTCGGTCTCGTCGAACCGGAAGTGGTGCGACACGACGTGCTGGCGCAGGACGTCGTAGGTGTCCAGGCCGATGTAGCCGGGGTCGTACTGCCAGACGGTGGCCGCCTGGCCCGGTGGCAGCTTGCGCAGCTCGGGTACCCATAGCTCGACCACGAACCGGCCGCCGGGCTCGAGGTGACGGGCGGCGTTGCGGAAGCACTCGACCTGTCCGGCCTGGGTGAGCAGGTTGGAGATCGTGTTGTAGACGAGGTAGACCAGGGAGAATTTCCCAGGAGCGACAGTGGTCGCCATGTCACCCACGACCACGGGGATCGTCGCTTCGTCCGCCTTGGTGCGCAGTTGCTCGATCATCGGCTCTGACATCTCGATGCCGGCGACCGGCACCCCACGCCCGGCGAGCGGAACCGCTACCCGGCCGGTCCCGATGGCGAACTCGAGCGCCGCCCCCTCCCCCGCGAGCTCGGCGAGGCGGTCCACGGTCGGCCCCAGGACCTCCGGCGCGAACATGCCGGATCCGGGTGTGTCGTACCGCCGGGCGACATCAGCGCCCCAGAGATTGCCCTTCTGCATTCCCCCAACGCTCGCCGCCGGCCGGGGTGATGTCCAGCGAATATCCGGCCCGCCACGGCAGCGCCGGGGACGCACGCTCAGGACCGTACGCCGGCACCGGGGGCCGGTCGGGTGCCGCCGTCGGGCCGGGGAGGCGCGATCGAAGCGAGGAAGTCGTCGAGCATGGCGACCTGTACGTCCTCCGGGAATCGGCCGGGGTCGAAGAGGGCCTGGACGACGAGTCCGTGGGTGAAGGCGACGGCGGTGGCGGCGAGTTGCTCCGGGTCGGCGGCCGCGGGCAGCTCGCCGAGTTCACGTGCGGCGGCGAGGTGCGGACGGATCGTCGAGCGCAGCCGGCTGTAGCGGTCGGCCTGTTCCGTGGTCAGCCCGTCGTCGGCGAGGGAGAGGTCCCAGGAGCTGACCCAGATGCGGTTGCGGGCGGTGTCCCCAGGGGTCAGCGGCAGGATGTCCATGAGCACGGCGCGGACGGCGGCGAGGCCCGCGGCGGGCCGCGCGCGTCGGGGCCTCTCGGCGGTGCGCTTCTCCAGCAGGTCCAAGGCGTGCGTGACCAGGGCCCGTTTGGTCGGGAAGTAGTGCATGAGCATCCCGGTCGAGACCCCCATCGCGGCGGCGACGGCTCGCAGGGTCAGCCCGCCGAACCCCTTGTCGGCGAGTACGCGCCACACCGCCTCCGACACGTCCTTGCGGCGGGCTTCACGGTCTCCGGGTGCGGGTGGCATGCTGCCATCCTACGTACCGAACGCTCGTTACGCACCTGGAGAGCGAGGCTTCCCATGTTCACCCTGCCGCTCGGCGACCATGCCGAACTCGGCCCACTGGAACCCTGGCAGGCACCGGAGTTCCTGTCTCACATCGACCGGGCCCGGGCCTCCGTGGATCCCTGGATACCCTGGGCGACGTTCAGCACCGACCTCGACTCGGCCACGGCTTCCCTCCAGCGCTACGCCGACCGCCTGGCCGACGACACCGGCCGCATCTACGGGATCCGGCTGGACGGCACGCTGGTCGGCGGCGTCATGTTCACCCGCTTCGACAGCGCTTCCGGGGTGTGCGAGGTCGGCTGCTGGCTGGAGCGGGCCGGGGAGGGGCGGGGCCTCGTGACCCGTGCCTGCCGGGTTCTGATCGACTGGGCCTTCCAGGAACGCGGGATGAGCCGCGTCGAATGGTGGGTCGCGTCGGGCAACAGCCGCAGTATCGAAGTGGCGCGCCGGCTGGGCATGACCCGCGACGGTGTCCTGAGGCAGCGTTCCTCGTACCGGGGTGTGCGGTACGACACCGAGGTGTGGTCGGTCCTCGCCACGGAACGGCCGCCTGCCGCGGAGGTGCCGGAGGCAGGCGTCCGGGCCGAACTCGCCCGGCTGATGGGCGTGTTCGTCGGCGGCTTCACCAACACCGGCGGTTCCCGGCCGGACCTCGGCGTCATCCGCGATGTTTTCATCCCGCAGGGGATGATCATCGCGAACGTCGGGGACGAGCCCGTGATCTACAACCTCGACGCGTTCATCGAGCCCCGGCAGAAGATGCTCACGGACGGGACGCTCACCGAGTTCTCGGAGCGAGAGGTCGCCGAGCGGACCGAGATCTTCGGATCGGTCGCGCACCGGTTCAGCGAATACCGCAAGTCGGGCTTCCACCGCGGCGAGTGGTTCGAGGGATCCGGCTGCAAGACCACCCAGTTCGTCCGGACCCCGGCAGGGTGGAAAATGTCGTCGCTGGCCTGGGACGACGCGCCCGCCATCGCCACCGGCACCGGCACCGGCACCGGATGACCGTGCCGATCATGGTGGCGGTCAGCCGAACAGCTCCCCCCGCGCCGAATCTCCCGCCGTCAGCAGCGCGCCGCTGAGGACCGCGGCGTCGCCGAGTACACCGGCACGGACCTGAGTCCGCAGCGGGGACAGGGTGGCCACCCGCGACTCGACGCGCGACGCCAGGGCATCGCCGCCCGCGTGGCCGGTCTCGCCGCCGAGGACCACGCACCCGGGGTCCAGGACCGCGGCCACCGCCGCCGCGCCGAGGGCGAGCCGGTCGGCGAGGGCGTCGAGGAAGTCGCCGCGGTCCTCGGCCACGGCCGCCGCCACCACGCCTGCCGCCGTCTCGCCCACGAGTCCGTACCGCTCCCCCAGTCCGCGGATCGCCGCCGCCCCGGCCAGCGAGTGGAAGCCGCCGGTGCAGTCGACGGCGGAGGGTATGCCCGCCGTGCCCGGCACCGGCAGGAAGCCGATCTCGCCCGCCCCGCCGGACGCCCCCCTCCTCAGCCGGCCGTCGAGGAAGATTCCCGCGCCGACCCCCTGCCCCAGCCAGAGGAACGCGAAGGATTCGCGGTCGCCCGCGGCCCCGAGGCGCTGTTCGGCCACGGCCGCGAGGTTGGTCTCGTTCTCGACGATCACCCGGGCGGGCAGCCGCTGCTGCAGCGCCGCCACCAGCATGCGATGCCAGGCCGGCAGGCCGGTCGTGTCGCGGAGTTCGCCGGTCGACGGGTCGATGAGACCGGGCGCGCCGACGCAGACGCTGTGCAGCGCGGCGGCTCCGGCGTCCCGGGACGTGCGCTCCACCAGCGCCGCGGCACGTTGCACGACGGGCCCGGGCTCGCTGTCGCCGCCGATGGGCAGGGACGCTTCCGCGAGACGCGTCCCGAGCAGGTCCGCGACGACGACGGAGACGCTTTCGGTGCGTACGTCGAGCGCCGCGAGGTGCGCGCGGTCGGCGACGATCCCGTACAGCCGGGCGTTCGGTCCGCGCCGGTCGGCGCCCGTTTCGCCGACCACCCGGATGAGCCCGGCCCCCTGCAACCGATCCACGAGGTCGGCGACGGTGGGCCGGGAGAGGCCGGTCCTGGTCTTGAGCTGTCCTGCCGTCAACGGGCCCTCCTGCCGGAGGAGTTCCAGGGCGAGCCGGTCGTTGATGGCCCGGGCGGTGCTCGGGGAAGCGCGCATGCCGGAATCCTTCCAGACACATACCGCCTATTTATCAGGCAGGGTTCCTGATAGTTTACCGCTCACGTACTCGGGGAGGGGTAGACGCATGTCCAGCGCATCGAGCCGAACGGCCGTCGGGCTGCCACAGCTACGGCGCGCCCGCTTCGCGGTCGCCGCCGTCTTCTGCGTGCACGGCGCGGTCACCGGCAGCTTCGCGACCCGGATCCCCTGGATCCAGGACCACGCCGGGGTCAGTGCCGGTCAGCTGGGCCTCGCCCTGGCGTTCCCGGCGCTCGGGGCGTCCGTGGCCATGCCGCTGGCCGGAGCCGTCAGCCATCGCTTCGGCGCGCGCGCGGCGCTGCGCGGACTGCTGGCACTGTGGACGCTGAGCCTGGTCCTGCCGGCGTTCGCCCCGAACCTGCTCACCCTGTGCGCGGCACTGTTCGTCTACGGCGCCACCTCCGGCATGTCCGACGTGGCGATGAACGCCTTGGGCGTGGAGGTCGAGAACCGTCTCGACCGGTCGATCATGTCGGGCCTGCACGGCATGTGGAGCGCCGGTGCGCTGATCGGCTCCGCGGGCGGCACACTCGCCGCCCACCTCGGCAGTGACGCACGGCTGCACCACACCTTGGCCGCCCTGACGCTGACCGTGCTCGGGCTGATCGCCTGTCAGGGGGTGCTGGACCTGCGCAGTTCCGCCGACGAGGAGCCGCCGCCGCGTTTCGCCCTGCCGCCGAAGTCGGCGCTGATCATCGGCGCGGTCGGATTCTGCGCGGTGTTCGCGGAGGGAGCGAGCCTGGACTGGTCGGCCGTCTATCTGCGTGACGTGCTGGACACCTCGCCGGGACTGGCGGCCGCGTCGACCACGGCGTTCGCGCTGACGATGGCGGTGGCACGGCTCGCGGGCGACCGCATCGTCGACCGTTTCGGGCCCGTGCGGACCGTGCGGGTCGGCGGGGTGCTCGCGACGATCGGCGGGCTGCTGGTGGTCCTTGCCCCGCATCCGGCCCTGGCGATGTGCGGATTCGCGCTCATCGGCTTCGGCGTCGCCGTGGTCGTGCCGCTGGCCTTCGCCGCGGCCGGACGCAGCGGACCGAATCCGAGCCAGGCGATCGCCGGTGTCGCCACCATCACCTACACCTCGGGGCTGATCGCACCGTCGGCGATCGGCGCGGTGGCCGACGCGACGAGCCTGGTCGTCTCCTTCGGCCTGGTGACGGCGCTCGCCCTCGGTCTGGTCGCGGGTGCCGGTGTGCTGCGCTCGGCCGGGCGGGAGAGCGTGAAGGTCACTCAGCCGGCGCCAGCAGTGCACGACCCGCGGCTCTGAACCGTTCGCTCCAGGGGGCGGGCCGCATGGTGTCCGGGTCGAGCCTGACGAGGACCCGGGAGCCCTGTGCGTACGTCTCGGCGCCGTCCGCGGAGCAGAAACGGAAACCGTAGGTGAGGCCGGTGCGCCCGAGCCTTTCCAGCCACAGGTGAACGGCGTAGTCGCCGGTCCGGTCCACGGGGCGCTCGTAGCCGATGCGCAGTTCCCTGACGGCGTTGCAGGCGTCGCCGGCCGCTGCCCAGTCGCCCTCGAAGGCGAATCCGCGCTCCTGCCAGTACGTCACCCAGGCGCGCTCGACCATCAGCGGGTAGCGGGCGTTGTGGAGCAGCCCGAGCGCGTCGAGGTCGTCGAAGTGCACGACCGCGGGGACGAGCACGCCGTGCTCGGCGCCGGAGGCGGGCGGGGTGGCGGGGGTCGGAGGGGCTTGCGTGGTCACGGTCGGGGCTCCTGAGCAGTGCTGGCCGAAAACATCTCATCCTAAGCGCCCGCTCACAGCCGTCGGGACCGCCCGGAAGGGGCACTACCATTACGCCGATCGTTGACGACTACACGAAGTGGAGCGGCCCGTGAACCTCGGCGTGCGCTGGACCCTGCACGGCGACGGGCGGACACCCGCTCCCGGTGCCGTCGTACGACCCGACGAGCGGCTGTCCTGGCCGCGTACGGCGGGCCTCGGCGCCCAGCATGTGGTGGCGATGTTCGGGGCGAGCTTCGTCGCTCCGGTGCTGATGGGTCTGGACCCCAACCTCGCGATCATGATGTCCGGCGTCGCGACCGTGATATTCCTGCTGGCGACCCGCGGCAAGGTGCCCAGCTACCTGGGCTGCTCGCTCTCCTTCGTCGGTGTGGCCGCCACCATCCGGGCCTCCGGCGGCGACAGCGCCACCGTGACCGGCGCGGTGCTGGTCGTGGGCGCCGCGCTCTTCGTCGCCGGCCTGGCCGTGCAGCGCTTCGGCGCGCGGATCATCCACGCCGCGATGCCGCCGATCGTCACGGGCGCGGTCGTCATGCTCATCGGCTTCAACCTCGCCCCGGTGACCGCCTCGACGTACTGGCCGCAGGACCAGTGGACCGCGCTGCTGGTCATGCTCTTCACCGGTCTCGCCGTGGTGTGCCTGCGTGGCTTCTTCTCCCGTATCGCGATCTTCCTCGGCCTGATCTTCGGTTACGCCCTCTCCTGGGCGCTCGACCGGGTCTTCGGGAAGATCCACTCCCCCGCCGGCGGCGCGGAGGCCGTGGACCACTGGCGGCTCGACCTGTCCGGTGTCACCAAGGCCGACTGGATCGGCCTGCCGTCGTTCCACGCGCCCAGCTTCGAGTGGTCGGCGATCCTGGTCGCCCTGCCGGTCGTGATCGCGCTCATCGCGGAGAACGCGGGGCACGTCAAGGCCGTCGGTGAGATGACCGGCGAGCCCCTCGACGACAAGCTCGGCACCGCGATCGCCGCCGACGGTGCCGCCTCCATGCTGTCCACCGCCGTCGGCGGGCCCCCGAACACCACGTACTCCGAGAACATCGGCGTCATGGCCGCGACCCGCGTCTACTCCACGGCCGCCTACTGGGCCGCCGCGGGCTTCGCCCTGCTCTTCGGCCTGTGCCCCAAGTTCGGCGCGGTGGTCGCCGCGATCCCCGGAGGCGTCCTCGGCGGGATCACCGTGATCCTCTACGGCATGATCGGACTGCTCGGCGCACAGATCTGGATCAACGCCAAGGTGGATCTGCGCAATCCGCTGAACCTGGTGCCGGCCGCGGCGGGCATCATCATCGGCGTCGGCGGCGTCAGCCTGAAGATCACGGACACTTTCGAGCTCAGCGGCATCGCGCTCGGCACCATCGTGGTCATCACCGGCTACCACGTGCTGCGCGCCTTCGCCCCCGCCCACATGAAGGAGCGGATGAAGGACGAGGAGCCCCTGCTGGACTCCGGCACCTCTTCGTACGACGCCGTGTCCGAGGCACCCGCCGGGACCGCGGGCGACCCGGGGCCGGGCCGGACGACCGGCCGGTAGTCACTGCGGAAACGTCCCTCTTTCCGGGGAAGCCCCGGCCCGTCACCGTGCGGACGGGCCAGAGGCTGGGACCCTGGCCCCCATGGCGCAGACGGAACAGTTCGCGGTGCGGGCGGCCCACGGTCCTTCCCCGGTCGGGTCCGTGGTGGAGCGCATGCGCTCGCTGCGTTCCGCCCTGCCCCCGGGCGACGGGCTCGCGGTGTTCAACCGCGTCTACCTGGCGGTCACGGAGGAGTTCGGCCGGTACTCCGAGGCCGGGCACTTCAGCGACCGGCCGGCCGCGGACACGCTCGCCGTGCTCTTCGCCCGCCGCTATCTGGCAGCCGTGGACGACGCGGCCGAGGGCCGGCGGCCGCCCGCGTGCTGGCGGCCGTTGTTCCAGTACCGCCGCCATCCCGGCGTGCGGCCGCTGCAGTTCGCGCTCGCCGGGATCAACGCCCACATCGGGCACGACCTGGCCCTCGCCGTGGTGGACACCTGCCGTGCGCTCGGCAGTGAACCGGTCGACCTGGAAAGCGGGTTCGACCGTGTCGGCGACATCCTCGTGCAGTTGGAGGAGCACATCCGCGAGGATCTGATGCCCGGCCCCGACCTGCTCGAGATCGCCGATCCGCTGACCCATCTGGTCGGCGCGTGGAGCCTCGAACGGGCCCGCGACAGCGCCTGGTCGGCCGCCCGGCTGCTGTGGGGACTGCGGGACCTGCCCGACCTGGCCGAGGAGTTCACCGAGCGTCTGGACGCCGGTGTCGGCCTGGTCGGGCGCTGTCTGCTGACGCCCTGGCGCTGAGGCCGGGGGCTCAGTCCTCCGGCAGCTCGACCGGCGCGATCTCGTCGTAGAGGTCGCCCGGGCCCGGGTTGGACGGATCCGTCGTGCCGCCGAAGTGGGCCATCACGCCCCACACGGCGTTGAGCGCGGTCTGCACGGCGCCCTCGGCCCAGCCCGCCGTCCACGAGATGTCGTCGCCGGCCAGGAAGATGCCGCGCTTGTCCTCGGGCAGCCGGTCCTGCATGAAGTGGGTGAACAGCCGGCGCTGGTAGCGGTAGTGGCCGGGCAGGTTGGCCTTGAACGCGCCCATGAAGTACGGCTCGTTCTCCCACGACACGGTCACCGGGTTGCCGATGATGTGGCTGCGGATGTCGACGTTGGGGTAGATCTCGCCGAGCGACTTCAGCATGACCTCCATCCGCTCGTTCGCGGACAGCGGCAGCCACTTCAGGCTGTCGTCGCACCAGGTGTACGACAGGCAGATGACGGCCGGCTTGTCCGGGCCGTTGTCCAGCAGGTACGTGCCGCGGGTCATCCGGTCGGTCAGCGTCATCGACATGGTGTCGCGTCCGGTGACCTCGTCCTTGTCCAGCCAGAACGGCCGGTCCACCGGCACGAAGAGCTTGGAGGACTCCATGTAGTGGGTGCGCTCCATCGCCGTCCAGTGGTCGATGGGGAACAGCGCGTCGTCACAGGCGATCTTGGACAGCAGCATCCACGACTGGGCGGTGAAGATCGCCGCCCGGTACGTGCGGATGTCGCCGGCCGCGTCGGTGACCGTGATGCGGTTGCCGGCCGTGCGGGACAGCCGGGTCACCGCCGGACGGGGCGTGCCGTCGTGCAGCGAGGACAGCGAGGTGCCGAGCGGCCAGTGGACGATCTTCTGCGGCTCGCGCTCCCACAGGCGCAGCGGCAGCTGCTGGCTGCCCTCGACGATGCCGCGGTGGTGGTCGTCGGCCTCCGAGTAGACGACCCGCAGGATCTCCAGGATGGAGTTGGGGAAGTCGGTGTCCCAGCCGCCGGTGCCGAAGCCGACCTGCCCGAAGATCTCCCGGTGCCGGAAGGACTTGAAGGCCTCCGAGTCGCACAGGAAGCCGTAGAAGGTCTGGTTGTCGAGCTTCTCGACGAGCTTGGCCCAGATCTCGCGGATGCGCGGGACGTCGCGCTCACGCATGGCCTGGTTCATGTCGGAGAAGTCGGCGCCCTCCTCCAGGCAGGCGTTCCAGGCGTTCATCACGTCGCGGTAGACCTGCGGCAGGTCGTCGATCGTCTCCGCGTAGTGCGACTCGCCCTTGAGGTCGACGACGGTCGAGGGGGTGGAGGGGGCGAGCGGGTTGGGGAACGGCCGGGTGGTCAGGCCCACGAGGTCGATGTAGTGCTGCAGCGCGGTGGAGGAGGGCGGGAAGCGCATCGCGCCCATCTCGGCGGTCAGCTCGTCCGTGCCGGTGCCCTCGAAGCCGACGGTGCGCAGCCGGCCGCCGATCCGGTCGGCCTCGTAGACGACGGGCTTCAGGCCCATCTTCATCAGCTCGTACGCGGCGACGATTCCGGAGAGGCCGCCGCCGATGACCGCGACCTCGGCGCCGTGCTCGGTCGCCGGTATCTGGCCGAGGCCCGCGGGGTGCGCGAGGAAGTCGTCGTAGGCGTAGGGGAAGTCCGGACCGAACATGGTGATCGGCGGCTGCGCGTCGCTGTGCTGGACGGCGGTGGTGGGCACCGTGGACGTCATGGGGTACGGACTCCTTGCGGGGAAAGGCGAAGCGGTGGGGCGGTGGGGCGGGGGCGGCGTCAGGTCAGCGAGCCGTACAGGCCCGGCCGCCGGTCACGCAGGTACGGGTTGTTCTGGCGCGACGCGCTGAGCAGCTCGGGGTCGACCTCGCCGATGACGAGTTCCTCCCCGCGGCCGGCGCGGGTGCGCACCGTCCCGTCGGGGGCGGCGAGACAGCTGAGGCCGACGAACTCGAACTCGCCTTCCGGGCCGGTCCGGTTGACGTACGCGACGTACATCTGGCTCTCGAAGGCGCGGACCGGGACCAGTGATTCGGCGACGAACTGGAAGGGGTGCATCTGCGCGGTGGGGACCAGCAGCAGGTCGGTGCCGGCCAGGGCGTGGGCGCGGACGTTCTCGGGGAACTCCACGTCGTAGCAGATCAGCATGCCCACGCGGATGCCGTCGAGCTCGGCCTGGACGACGGTCTCCTCGCCCGGGGTGAACCATCGCTGCTCGTAGCAGCCGAAGAGGTGCGTCTTGCGGTAGTTCGCGAGGCGCCGCCCGGCCGCGTCGATCAGCTGGGCGGAGTTGTGGATCGTGCCCGTGTCGCCGACCGTGCCGCTGCCCTCGTCCGCCCGCTCGGGGTAGCCGTAGAGCACCGCGATGCCGTGGCGTACGGCGATGTCGGCGACGGCGAGCGCGCCGGGCCCGTCCGCGCGCTCGGCCAGCATGGGCACGTCGTCACCGATCGCGTATCCGGTGAGGAACATCTCGGGGCAGACGAGCAGTCCCGCACCGGCCTCGGCGGCCCGGCCCGCGGCCTCGTCGAGCACCTTCAGGTTCTCCGCGACCGAGCCCGGACGGCCGGAACTCTGGAGCAGGGCGGTGCGCAGGGGCATGGGTGACCTCGGGCATGGGACGGGTGAACGGGAGACGTCTATGACGGTACGGTCCGGCGATCGGCCGGGACAAGGCGCGAGCGTTGCGCGCGGACGGTCGATGTGTTGCGTCGTTCCGGCCCGAACCGGCGATTCGTTGCGCATCCGGTGGCCCGTACTACGGGACGCCCCGACAAGCCACCGTGCGTCGCGCTCCGGTCACCGCCGGGTGTCCCGGCCCGGCGCTCACCGGCGGGATCGCGCGGACGGGGCGGCCCCGGGAAGCCGGTGCCGCCCCAGCAAGCCGCGGGCGTTACGCGGGAGCGCCGGAGGAGAACCGCCGCAGCAGCGGGGAGAGCACCAGGACCGACTTGGTGCGCTCCACGAACGGCTCCCCCGCGATGCGCTCGAGCACCCGCTCGAAGTGGCGCATGTCGGAGGCGAAGACCTGGACGATCGCGTCCGCCTCACCGGTGACGGTGGAGGCGGACGCGATCTCCGGATAGCGCTTGAGGCCGCGCTCGATCGCCTCGGGAGAGGTGTTGCGGCTGCAGAAGATCTCGATGAACCCTTCGGTCGCCCAGCCGAGCGCCTTGGGGTCGACCCGCACGGTGAAACCGGTGATCGCGCCTTCCGCCCGCAGGCGGTCCACCCGTCGTTTCACCGCCGGGGCGGAGAGCCCCACCATCGAGCCGATGTCCGCGTAGGAGCGGCGGGCGTCCTCCGCCAGGGCATGGACGATGCGCTCGTCGAGGTCGTTCAGCAACTTTCACACCATGCTCGGTCCGTGCCGGGGAGCAGCGGCTCCCTGGTCAAGACAGTATCCATCAGGGATACGGGCGCGTGCCCCCGGCGCGGCCTCACCGCAGTGCGGACCTGCGCATGCCGTAGCCGAAGTAGACGGCCAGGCCCACCGCCATCCAGACGCCGAACACGATCCAGGTGATGGTGTCGAGGCTGAACATCATCCACACGCAGAACCCGAAGCCGATCACCGGGAAGAGCGGAGACAGCGGCACCCGGAAGGTCCGCTTCATGTCCGGGCGCGTCCGGCGCAGCACGACGACGGCCACGTTGACCAGCGCGAACGCGAAGAGGGTTCCGATGCTCGTGGCGTCGGCCAGCCGGCCCAGCGGCACCGCGGCGGCCAGCACGCCGCAGAACAGCGAGACGATCACCGTGTTGGCCCGGGGCGCGCCGCTCTTGGCGTGCACCCGGGAGAACACCTTGGGCACCAGGCCGTCGCGCGACATGGCGAACAGGATGCGGGTCTGCCCGTACAGCACCGTCAGAACGACGCTGGCGATGGCGATGACGGCGCCCGCGGCGAGCAGCACGGCCCAGAAGCTCTGCCCGGTGACGTCCTCCATGATCCCGGCGAGCGCGGCCTCGGACTCACCGAAGCCCTCCCAGGGGCGGGCGCCGACGGCGACGGCGGCGACCAGCACGTACAGCGCGGTGACGATCAGCAGCGACAGCATGATGGCGCGCGGCAGGTCACGCTGAGGGTTCTTGGCCTCCTCGCCGGCCGTGGAGGCGGCGTCGAAACCGATGTACGAGAAGAACAGCGACGCTCCGGCGGCGCTGACGCCCGCCATGCCCAGCGGCATGAAGTTCTCGTAGTTGCCGCTGCGGAATCCCTGGATCCCGACGGCGCAGAACAGCACGAGAGCCGCGATCTTCACCACGACCATGACGGTGTTGGCGCGGGCGCTCTCGCGGGCCCCGCCGAGCAGGAACACCATGGCGAGCAGCACGACGAGGAGGGCGGGCAGGTTGAAGAACCCGCCGTCACCGGGCGGCGCCGACAGGGCCTCCGGGATGGTGACGCCGATGGTGCCGGCGAGGAGTTCGTTGAGGTACTCGCCCCAGCCGACCGCCACGGCGGCGACGGAGACCCCGTACTCGAGGATGAGACACCAGCCGCAGACCCAGGCGACGAGCTCGCCCATGGTGGCGTAGGCGTACGAGTAGGACGATCCGGAGACCGGGATGGTGCCGGCCAGCTCCGCGTACGAGAGGGCCGAGAAGAGCGCGGTCAGACCGGCGATCACGAACGAGACGGTGACGGCGGGGCCCGCCTCGGGGACCGCCTCGCCGAGCACGACGAAGATGCCGGTGCCGAGCGTGGCACCGATGCTGATCATGGTCAGCTGCCACATGGACAGCGAGCGGCGCAGCGCACCGCCCTCGCCCTGCCCGCCCTCCGCGACCAGCCGCTCGACCGGCTTCCTTCTCATCAGCCGGGCGCCGGCTCCCCGGCTCTTTCCGTTCGACGGCTCGGTCGTCGGTGGCGCTGCGCCTTGGTCCAGCACGTCGTTGGCTCCTTCATCGCTGCGGCTCGGCGGGCGGCCCGACGGCGGCCCGCGGGCAGGCAGAAGAAGCCCGCGCATGGGTGGGGGAACCGCCGAGCAGACGGTCACCGCCACTCCTGGTACGGGGGTCGAGCCTACGAGTCCGCTGCTCACAGCCGTAATGCACCGTTGTTGCGCATCGGCGGACGATCATTGCGCGCTGACGGGAGCCACGGGGAAACATTGCGCTCCGGTGAAACAGGAGCGTCATGAGCGCCTCGGCCGGACCTCGGCCGGACCGCGCCGCGAACCGTGAGAAACCCCGGCCCTCCCGTCGTTGTGTGAGATACCGGTGCGCGGGGTTGATACTCGCGCGACTTCTGGGTAAGCGAGCGGTGATGAACGCACAGCCGCAGGTGGTGATCGAGGAATCGCCCCATCAGGAGAGCAGGCACAGCGCGGGCGCCCGCACGGCCACCGCGGAGTTCCTGCTGCAGCACTGCGCGTGGGCCGACGCCGACGCGGTGCTGCTGGTCGTCTCCGAGCTCGTCACCAACGCCGTGCGCCACACCGCCGGGTGGTGGCGGCTGCGTCTGACGGCCGGACACGACACCCTGGTCGTCCAGATGGACGACTCCAGCCCGCTGCCACCGGTCCCCCGGCAGCCGGACCTCGCGGGTGGCGGCGGCTTCGGATGGCACATGGTGCAGCGGCTGGCCGGCTGTGTGGAGGTCCGTCAACTCCCCTACGGCAAGAGCATCCTGGCGACATGGGCGCGCCCCGCCACCGCCCACTGCTGACCCTCTCTTCCCGTGCCCGCCGCCGACGACCGGGCCCGACGCCGACGCGCACGACGGACCGGACGCGCACAACGGGCCGGAAACGCCGGAAACAGACGCTCACGACGGGCCGGAAACAGAAACGGCGTCCTGGCGGGCAGGACGCCGTTTCTGCCCGTGGGGGGCTCCGGTCTTCGGGCGGGCCAGGGCTTCGAGGGTCAGGGCCCGGGCGCGATCCACGGCGGGCGGCCACGGCCGCCCGCCGGCGCCGCAGGGATCACTCCACGACGAGCAGCCCTTCACGCAGCCTTCCGGTGATCCGCGACAGCAGCCGGGAGACATGCATCTGGGAGACACCGAGCTCCGCGCCGATCTCCGACTGCGTCATCTCCTCGCCGAACCGCATCTGCAGGATGCGCCGGTCGCGCTCGTCGAGCTCCTCGATCAGCGGCTTGAGCGCCTGCACGTTCTCCGCGATCTCCAGCTCGGCGTCCGGTGCGCCCAGCCGGTCGGACAGCGGCACGGCCCCATGGTCGGAGGCGTCGTCCATCGGCATGTCGATCGAACCGGCCGTGTAGCCGTTGCTCGCGACCACACCCTCGATGATCTCTTCCTCGTCCATGCCGAGGTGTTCCGCGAGTTCGGCCGTGGTGGGTGTGTGGTCGAGCTTCTGCGAGAGCTCGTCGACGGCCTTGGCGAGGTCGATCCTCAGTTCCTGAAGCCGCCGCGGGACGTGCACGGCCCAGCTGGTGTCGCGGAAGAAGCGCTTGATCTCACCGATGATGTACGGGACGGCGAACGTCGCGAACTCCACCTCACGGCTCAGCTCGAAGCGGTCGATCGCCTTGATCAGGCCGATCGTGCCGACCTGGATGATGTCCTCCATCTGCTCCGCGCGGTTGCGGAACCGGCCCGCGGCGTACTTCACGAGGGCCAGGTTGAGCTCGATCAGGGTGTTGCGCACGTATTGGTATTCGTGGGTGCCCTCCTCGAGAGAGGCCAGCCTCACGAAGAACGTCTTCGAGATCTCACGTGCGTCCTTGGGTGCAACCTCCCCCGGGTTCTCCACTTCCGGAAGACCCAGCTCCAGGATTTCCGGGCGCTGCGCTTCAGGCTGCGTGAGTTCGGTCGGGACCGTGCTCGCCGTGGACACTTCGTCCTCCCCTGCTCCGATGTCAGTGCGAGAGCGCGCCTACCCGCGACGCCGTGCCGCATGCGTACAAAGTCGAGTTGGCCGAAAACTCGACAGGTCCGGCCCCCACGTCCTCGGGGGGCCGGACCATGTGACGACGGGTCAGTTCCAGCTGGCGTGCAGGGGCTTGCCCTCCGCGTAACCGGCGGCGCTCTGGATGCCGACGATCGCCTTCTCCGCGAACTCCTCCAGGGAGCCCGCACCGGCGTACGTGCACGAGGAGCGGACGCCCGCGATGATCGAGTCGATCAGGTCCTCCACGCCGGGACGGCTCGCGTCGAGGAACATCCGCGAGTGCGAGATCCCCTCTTCGAACAGGCCCTTACGGGCACGGTCGTACGCGGACTCCTCACTGGTGCGGTTGCGCACGGCGCGCTTCGACGCCATGCCGAAGGACTCCTTGTAGAACCGCCCGTCGGGGGCCTGCTGGAGGTCGCCCGGGGACTCGTACGTGCCGGCGAACCATGAGCCGATCATGACGTTGGACGCACCCGCGGCCAGCGCCATCGCCACGTCGCGGGGGTGGCGGACTCCGCCGTCCGCCCAGACGTGCTTGCCGAACTTCTTCGCCTCCGCGGCGCATTCCAGGACGGCCGAGAACTGCGGGCGGCCCACACCGGTCATCATGCGGGTGGTGCACATGGCGCCGGGGCCCACACCGACCTTGACGATGTCCGCGCCGGCCTCGATCAGGTCACGCACGCCTTCCGCCGCGACGACGTTGCCGGCGACGATCGGCACCTGCGGGTCGAGAGCGCGAACGGCCTTGACGGCACTGATCATCGACTCCTGGTGGCCGTGCGCGGTGTCGACGACGAGCGTGTCGACGCCCGCGTCGAGCAGCTGCTTGGCCTTGCCCGCCACATCTCCGTTGATACCGACGGCCGCGGCGATCCGCAGCCGGCCGGCCGCGTCGACGGCGGGGGTGTACAGCGTCGCACGCAGGGCGGCCTTGCGGGTCAGCACGCCGGCGAGCCTGCCGGAGCCGTCCACGGCGGGCGCGTAGCGCCGGTTGGCGCCGTCGAGGGTGTTGAACGCCTCGCGGGGGTCGATGTCCGCGTCGAGGAGCAGCAGGTCCTTCGACATGACCTCGGACAGCTGGGTGAACCGGTCGACCCCGGCCAGGTCGTGGTCGGTGACGATGCCGACGGGCCGGCGCTCCTCGTCAACGACGACGCCCGCGCCGTGCGCACGCTTCGGCAGCAGGGACAGGGCGTCGGCGACGGTCTGGTGCGGGACCAGCACGATCGGGGTGTCCAGCACATGGTGGCGGGTCTTCACCCAGGAGATGACGTCGGTGACGACGTCGATCGGGATGTCCTGGGGGATGACGACGAGTCCGCCGCGGCGGGCGACGGTCTCCGCCATCCGGCGGCCGGCGATGGCGGTCATGTTGGCCACGACCAGCGGCACCGTCGTGCCGGTCCCGTCCGGGGAGGAGAGGTCCACGCCCTGCCGCGAACCGACGGCCGAGCGGCTCGGCACCATGAACACATCGTCGTACGTCAGGTCGTACGGCGGCTTGATGTCGTTGAGGAAACGCACGTGCTTAACATCCCAGTCGATCGGAGTCGGCCCCCCGACGATGCGGCCGGAGGAAATCGCACGTACTTCATTCTCCCATGCCGGCACCCCTGAACGGCTCAGGACAATCGTCCAGGTCAGAGGGGGTGCCTTGGTGCGATCGCACCAAGCCGTCGGCGGCAGGCCCCGGGCCCGCTCAGTCGTCCGGGTCGGCGCGCTCCAGCGCCGGGCGCGGACCGGGCGCCGCGGTGAGCAGCAGGTCGGCCGCCGCCGTGTCCGTCACGAGGCTGGTGACCAGACCGGAACGGAGCACGGCCGCGATCGCCTCCGCCTTGCGGGGGCCGCCCGCGATCGCCACGACCTCGGGAATGCGGCGCAGCCGGTCGGCCTCGACCGTGATGCAGCGCTCTCCCAGGTCGCGGCCGACGCGGCGGCCCTGGGTGTCGAAGAGGTGGGCGGACATCTCGGCGGCCACACCGAGGGAGGCGTAGTGGGCGCGCTCCTCGTCGGAGAGCATGTCGTGCACGGTGGAGATGCCGGGCTCCCAGGAGCCGATGGAGACACAGGCGACGGTGACCTTGTCGAAGTAGTCGAAGGCCCGGGCGATGCCCGTCTGGTGGCGCAGTGCCGCCGCCGTCGCGGGGTCGGGCAGCAGCATCGGGGCGTAGATGGGGTGGGCCTCGCCGCCGGAGACCTGGGCCGCTCTTCGTACCGCCTCGACGGAGCCGCGCTCCGCGGTGCCCGCGTCGTACACGCCGGTGAGCTGGACGACCGTGCACGGGGGCAGCCGGTCGAGGGCCGCGGCCATGTGGATGGTGGACCGGCCCCAGGCCAGGCCCAGCACATCGCCCTCCGCCACGAGCTCGCCGAGCAGATCGGCGGCGACCTCGCCCAGGTTCTCCGGGTCGGGCGACTCGTCGGCGCCCTCCGAGGGCGACTCGACGACGACCGCGTGCCGCAGCCCGAAGTGGGCGCGCAGCGCGTCGGAGCGCTCGGCGTCCAGCTCGGCGGGGACGCGGATCTCGATGCGCACGAGATCACGTTCGAGAGCGGTCTCCAAAACCCTGGCGACCTTGAAGCGGCTGACGCCGAACTCCTCGGCGATCTGGATCTTGGACTTGCCCTCGAGGTAGAAGCGACGGGCCATGGCCGCCGCCTGCACAAGCTCAGCGGGCCCCATCCGCAGGGCAGACCGTCCCGCCGACCTAGCAGACACCGCGATCTCCTCACTGCTGTTCATGCCGTACAAACTTGCCGTTGTACACACTCCGGATCCGCCATCCTGTCAGATCCGTGCGCCCTTGATCAGCCCTGCCGGGCCAACACCGGTTGAACAAGCGCGGGCACGGTTCAGTGCCCGCACGCCCAGGCCGCGGAAGCCGTCACCGCCGCCGCCTGGTCACGAAGCTTCCGCACCGCCTCCGCCGGATCGTCCGCGCCGTAGACCGCGGAGCCCGCCACGAACACGTCGGCGCCCGCCTCCGCGCACTGCTCGATGGTCGACGCCGACACCCCGCCGTCGACCTGCAGCCACAGCTGGAGGCCGTGCTTGGAGATGAGCTCCCGGGTGCGGCGGATCTTCGGCAGCATGATGTCGAGGAACGCCTGACCGCCGAAGCCCGGCTCCACGGTCATGATGAGGAGCATGTCGAGCTCGGGAAGCAGATCCTCGTACGGCTCGATCGGCGTGGCCGGCCTGAGGGCCATCGAGGCCCGGGCGCCCTTCGCCCGGATCTCGCGGGCCAGCCGCACCGGCGCGGCGGCGGCCTCGACGTGGAAGGTGACGGACCCGGCCCCCGCCTCGATGTACTGAGGAGCCCACCGGTCGGGGTCCTCGATCATCAGGTGGCAGTCCAGCGGGGTGTCCGTCGCCTTCGCGAGCGACTCGACGACCGGCACGCCCAGGGTGAGGTTGGGCACGAAGTGGTTGTCCATCACGTCGACGTGGAGCCAGTCGGCACCCTCGACGGCCTTGGCCTCTTCCGCCAGGCGCGAGAAGTCCGCGGAGAGGATACTGGGGTTGATCTGAACGGCCATGCGCCAAGACTGCCATGTCCTCGGGCAGTTCCCCTCCCCGGGACGGCACTCGGTATGGACCAACGACACACCGGACCGGCCCAGCCCCCCGCAATTCCGGCGATTCGGTCCCCGAAGAGGCAGATACGGGAGCGTCATGGCGGAGGCTGAACACGACAGCGCGCCCTCAGGGGCGGCCGGCAAGGGAATCGCGCATCTCGTCTGCGGACGGCGCAGCAAGTGGATCGTGCTGGTCCTGTGGCTCGCGGTCATGGTGCTGGCCTTCCCCCTGGCGCAGAAGCTCACGGACGCGCAGGACAACGACGCCTCCTCCTGGCTGCCGGGCAGTGCCGAGTCCACCCAGGTCCTGACCGAGGCGGAGGACTTCCGGCCCGAGGTGATCCCCGCGATCGTCGTCTACGCGCGCGAGGACGGTCTCACCGCCGCCGACCGCGAGCGGATCGGCGCGGACGTCGCGGCCGTCAAGGAGCTGCGCGACCACGGCGTGCGCGGGGCCGAGACCCGCGGCCCGGTCTTCGACCGGCCGACGGATCCGCGGGCCGCCCAGGTCTTCGTACCGATCACCATGGACGAGGAGGGCTGGGAGCGGATCGCCCCGGCCGTCGACTCGATCCGCGCGGAGACGGGCACGGGGGGCGACGGCCTGTCGGTGCACGTCACCGGGCCCGGCGGCACCTCTGCCGACTTCTCCGAGGCTTTCGAGGGCATCGATTCGACGCTGCTGTTCTCGGCGATGACCGTCGTGATCGTGATGCTGCTGATCACCTACCGCAGCCCCACTCTGCTGCTGGTCCCGCTGTTCTCGGTGATCGCGGCCCTCGGCGCGGCTCAGGCCGTCATCTATCTGATGGCCGAGCATGCCGATCTGACGGTCAACGGCCAGAGCGCCGGCATCCTGACCGTTCTCGTGTTCGGCGCGGGCACCGACTACGCCCTGCTGCTGGTCGCCCGCTACCGGGAGGAGCTGCGCCGCCACGAGGACCGGCACGAGGCGATGGCGCTGGCCCTGCACCGGGCGGGGCCGGCGGTGCTCGCGAGCGGTGCGACGGTGGTCCTCGGCATGCTGGTGCTGATGGCCGCGGAGATGAACTCCACGCGCGGTCTCGGCCCCGTGGCCGCCATCGGCGTCGCCGTCGCCCTCGTCGCCATGCTGACGCTGTTCCCGGCGCTCCTGGTGATCTTCGGCCGCTGGATCTTCTGGCCGGTGGTCCCGCACCTGGGCTCCCCCGAGCCCACCGAGCGCGGCTTCTGGGCCCGTACCGGACGGTCGATCTCCCGTCGTCCACGAGCGGTGTGGGCCGGCACGGCGGTCGCTCTCGCGGTGTGCGCCCTGGGGCTCACGCAGTTGCGCGCGGAGGGCATCAGCAACGCCGACTCCTTCACCGGCAAGCCCGAGTCGATCACCGGCCAGGAGGTCCAGGCGAGGTACTTCCCCGCGGGCAGCGGCGATCCTCTGGTGGTCATCAGCAACGGGGGGCAGGCCCGTCAGGTGGGCGAGGCGGTGGCCGCCACACCCGGCGTGGTGCCCACGTCGCTCGGGCTGCCGCCCGGTACCGCACCCGTGCACGAGGGCCGTGTGCTCTTCGAGGCCACGCTGGAGGATCCCGCCGACAGCCAGGCCGCCAAGGACACCGTCGAGCAGGTCAGGGACGCCGTGCACGCCGTTCCGGACGCGGACGCGCAGGTGGGCGGCGGCACGGCGGCGCTGCTCGACATGGACGCCGCGACGACCCACGACAACATGCTGATCATCCCGCTGGTGCTGCTCGTGGTGCTGCTGATCCTGATGGTGCTGCTGAGATCCCTGGTCGCGCCCCTGCTGCTGATCGGCACGGTGGTGCTGTCGTTCGCCGCCGCGCTCGGGCTGAGCGCGCTCGCCTTCCGGTACCTCTTCGACTACGCGGGCGAGTCGACGGACTTCCCGCTGTTCGTCTTCGTGTTCCTGGTGGCGCTGGGCATCGACTACAACATCTTCCTCACGACCCGTATCCGCGAAGAGGCCCGTCGGCAGGGCACCGCGCCCGGCGTGGTCACGGGCCTCGCCGCGACGGGCGCGGTGATCACCTCGGCCGGTCTGGTCCTCGCGGGTACGTTCGCCGCCCTCGGGACCCTGCCCATGGTCGCCTTCGCCGAGATCGGCTTCGCGGTGGCCCTGGGCGTCCTGCTGGACACCTTCGTCGTCCGCTCCGTGCTGGTCACGTCGCTGTTCCTGGACGTGGGCCCGAAGGTGTGGTGGCCCCACAGGCTGTCCCGCGAGGAGGTCCGGCAGGCGGGGCCCCGGCCGTGAGCCGGCCGGGGAACCGCCGCGGAAGCTAGGCGGTGCGCCGCAGCAGGGCCAGGTACATCGCGTCCGTGCCGTGCAGATGCGGCCACAGCTGCACGTCCGGGCCGTCGCCGAGTGCCGGGACGCCGGGCATCAGCGGGCGGGCGTCCACCCACTCCGCCTCGACGGCGGGGCCGCCGCGGCCGCGCAGGACGTCCTCCACGACGACGCGTGTCTCGGCGAGATGCGGTGAACAGGTCGCGTACCCCACGACTCCGCCGACCCGCACGGCCTTCAGCGCCTCACGCAGCAGCTCCCGCTGGAGCGGGGCGAAACCCTCGAGGTCCGAGGGGCGGCGGCGCCAGCGGGCCTCCGGGCGGCGGCGCAGCGCGCCCAGTCCCGAGCACGGGACGTCGACGAGCACCCGGTCGAACACGCCCTCACGCCACGGCGGGCGCGTGCCGTCGGCCGCGATCACCTGGTACGGCCCCGGATTGCCGGCGAGTGCCCGCTCCACCAGCCGGGCGCGGTGCGGCTGCTTCTCAGCGGCCAGCAGGGACGCGCCACGGCCGGCCGCGAGCGCACCGAGGAGCGCCGCCTTGCCGCCGGGCCCCGCGCACCCGTCGAGCCAGCGCTCGTCGCTGCCTTCCAGCGGCGCGTCGGCGAGGGCGATCGCCACCAGCTGGCTGCCTTCGTCCTGGACGCCCGCGCGTCCGTCCCGCACGGCCTCGATGGCGCCCGGCTCGCCGCCCTCGGCCAGCCGGACGGCGTAGGGGGACCACCGGCCGGGCAGGACGGAGTCCTCGCCCAGCAGGTCCGTCAGTTCGCCGGTGGTCGAACGCCCCGGCCGCGCCACGAGCGTCACCTCGGGCCGCTCGTTGTCGGCCTCCAGCAGGTCCTCGATGCCGGCGCGGCCGCCGCCGAGCGAGTCCCACAGGGCGGAGACGACCCACCGGGGGTGCGAGTGCACGACCGCCAGATGGTCTTCCGCGTCCTCGTCGTAGGGCGGGGCGACCTTCTCCAGCCAGGCGCCCATGTCGTGCTGCGAGATCTTGCGGAGCACGGCGTTCACGAACTTCGCGCGCCCGTCGCCGAGCACCACCCTCGCCAGTTCCACGCTCGCGGAGACGGCCGCGTGCGTGGGGATACGCGTCCCCAGCAGCTGGTGCGCGCCGAGCGCGAGGACGTCCAGCACCGGCGGGTCGACCTCGCGCAGCGGCCGGTCGATGCAGGCCGCGATGATCGCGTCGTAGGTGCCCTGGCGGCGCAGCGTCCCGTACACGAGCTCCGTCGCGAGCGCCGCGTCCCGCCCGTCGAAGTCGTCCTTCTCGCGCGCCTTCTTCAGCAGCGGCGGCAGGACGAGGTTGGCGTACGCGTCCCTCTCGTCGACGGCCCGCAGCGCCTCGAAGGCGAGGATCCGCACGGGGTCCTTCTTGGGGCGGCGGTACGGCTTGGCGGGACGGTGACGGGACTGCTCACTCAAAAGGTGCTCCGCGTTCGATGAAACGTGATCCCTCTCAGCCTACGACCGGTGCGCCGACCCTCTCGCCAGGAGCGATCCGCACACCCCGCGCCCAGTCCGCCGCACGCATCGGCTTCTTGCCCTGCGGCTGGACCCACAGGAGCTCCACGGCATGGGATCCGGTGCCCACGTGCACATGGTTCTTGCCGGCGTCGAGCACGCCCGGTTCGAGGTCCTTGCGGTCGGGCAGCAGCCCGACCTGGATGAGCTTGAGACGCTCGCCGCGGAAGGCCGTCCACGCGCCCGGCGCGGGGGTGCAGCCCCGCACGACCCGGTCGACCCGCAGCGCGGGAGCGGTCCAGTCGACGTGGGCGTCCTCGACGGTGATCTTCGGGGCCAGCGTGACGCCGTCCGCGGGCTGCGGCACGGGCCGCAGGGTGCCGTCCTCGATGCCGTCCATCGTCGCCGCGAGCAGCCCCGCACCGGCGAAGGCCAGCCGCGTCAGCAGATCGCCGCTCGTGTCCGTGGGGCGCACCGGCTCCGTGATCACGCCGTAGACCGGTCCGGTGTCGAGCCCCTCCTCGATCCGGAACGTCGCCGCGCCGGTCATCTCGTCACCGGCGAGAATCGCGTGCTGCACCGGGGCGGCGCCGCGCCAGGCGGGCAGCAGCGAGAAGTGCAGGTTCACCCAGCCGTGGGCGGGCACATCGAGGGCCGCCTTGGGCAGCAGGGCTCCGTAGGCGACGACGGGACAGCAGTCGGGGCCGATCTCCCGAAGCCGCGCGAGGAACTCCTCGTCACGCGGCCTCGCCGGCTTGAGCACCTCGATCCCGGCGTCGGCGGCGCGCTGCGCGACCGGGCTTGCGACGAGCCGCCGCCCGCGGCCCGCGGGCGCGTCCGGCCGGGTGACGACTGCGGCGACCTCGTGCCGGTCGGAGGCGATCAGGGCGTCCAGGGCGGGGACGGCGACCTCGGGAGTACCTGCGAAGACGAGCTTCATCGGTGGCTGACTGCCTCTCAGACTGGGGCGTGCGGTGACGAGCAGCACACCAGTCTATGAGCCGTGGCAGCAGGGGGCGTACGGGAGCCCGCGCGCCCCGCGCACAGGCACATACGCCCCGAAGCGTGACCAGACCACCCACCGGCGCGTTGGTCAAGAGAGATTGACCGAAGCGGGCCGCCCCGGACGCGACCCGACCCCTTTTAACCGCCGGTTCGAGAGGCTTGTCAATGGCCGACCACGCAACCCACGACGCCCAAGCCCGGGCCAGCCTGCATCTGCTGGTGCGGGACATCGAGCGGGTCCGCCGGCAGGTGGACGCATTGCGCACGCTCACCGCCCAGCTGGGGAACGTCTACCGCCCCCGCCGCTCCGGCCCGTCCACGGGCTTCGTCGTCTACGGCAGGGCACCCGCCCCGACCGTCCGCCTCGCGCAGGAACTGCGGGACAGCGTCGAAACCCTCGTGACCGCGGCCGTGGACTTCGACCGCTCCCTCGGCTTCTCCTGGGACGCGGTCGGCTCCGCCCTCGGCGTCACCAAGCAGGCGGTGCACCGCCGTTACGGCTCGCGGCGGCAGGCTGCCGCGGCACAGGCGGAGGCGGAGGGCGCCGCGACGCGCACACTGCCGCCGCCGGGCCTGTCCGCCGTCCCGGCGGTGCCGGCGGCCCGCTCGATGCCGCCGCAGCCGAGCGAGACCCGCCCGAACGCCTTCCCGGGCCCCCGCAACGGCTGACGCCCCGGCCGGCCCCGGCCCGGAAGCCACGCCCCCCGATCCCCGGCACCCGGCCCCGGCACCCGCCCCGGGGCCGGGCCCCGGGGCGCGCGCCCGGGCCCGTGAGGGGCTGACGCCGGTCCCTCCCAGAGGATTTCGCGCCAAGGCCCCGCCAGAGCCGCCACGCCCCGCGGTCAGCCGATGTCCGGGGGGTCGATGCGGATGCGTACCTGGTCCTGGCCGCCCCGTGCCAGGCGCGCCGCCTGCGCCGACTTGAGCGCCGCGGCCAGCGCCGCTCCGCTGCCCGGCGGCACCCGTAGCAGCGCCCGGGCCCCCGCGGCCGCGTCGGGTCGGCGGGCGCCGGGGCGTTCCGGGACCGGCAGTGGGACGGGCCCGAGGATCTCCGCGTCCGCGGGCAGTTCCACGTCGGCGAGGAACGCCGTCACGGCCGGCGCCGCTCCGACGACCTCCGCCATCCGCGACACCGGCGGAAAGCCGAGCTCGGCCCGTTCCGCGAGTTCGCGCAGGGCGTGCCCGACCGGGTCCCAGCGGACGAGGGCCTGCACGGGCCGCAGGGTCGGTTCCGCGACGACGACCACCACTCCGCCTTCCGACCGGGGTCGCACGAGCGCGGCCGCGGCGATCCAGCGGCGCAGCGCTTCCTCGCCTGCGCGCAGGTCGGGCCGGCCGAGCATGGCCCAGCCGTCGAGGAGCGCCGCGGCCGCGTATCCGCCGTCGGCGACGGGCTCCGCGCCGGGCGTGGAGACGACGAGGGCGGGGCGCGCCGGGACGCTGTCGAGAATGTGGTCGCGTCCGGAGGTGCGGACCGGCACGGCCGGGAACGCGCGGCCGAGTTCCTCGGCGGTGCGCCGCGCGCCGACGATCTGGGCCCGCAGCCGGGTGGCCCCGCAGGCGCCGCAGTGCCATTCGGACTCCGCGCGCCCGCACCAGCCGCACCGCAGGTCGCGTTCGTCGGGCGCTTCGAGGGGTCCGGCGCAGTGGCGGCAGCGGGCAGGGGTGCGGCAGCGCTCGCAGGCGAGCCGCGGCACATAGCCGCGCCTCGGGACCTGGACGAGGACGGGCCCGTCGGCGAGTCCGTCCCTGACCGCCTGCCAGGCGATGCTGGGCAGACGTGCCGCGCGGGCGGCCTCGTCCCGTGCCAGGTCGTGGTCGCCGACCGTCCGTACCACGGGGGCGACGGCCCGGATCCGGGCCCGGTCGGCGACGAGGGGCGCCGCCCAGCCGCTCTCGACGAGTTGGGCGGCTTCGACGGTGCAGCTGGTACTGCCGAGCAGGAATCCGCACCGGTCGTGGGTGGCCCGCAGCTCGAGGACTTCGCGGACGTGTGGGAAGGGGGCGCGGTCGTCGCTGTGGCTGGAGTCGCCGTCGTCCCAGACGACGACGAGCCCGAGGTTCTGCACGGGGGCGAACATGGCGGCCCGGGTGCCGACGGCCACGCGGACGGAGCCGCGGCGCACGGCGAGCCATTGCCGGTACCGCTTCTCAGGTCCGGATTCGGCGGTCAGCAGCGCGTGGCGCCCTTCACCGAGCAGGGCGGTGAGCGCGCTGTCCACGCGGGCGGCGCGCCGGCCGTCGGGGACGACGACGAGGGCGCCCCGCCCGGACGCGAGGGTCGCGGCGACGGCGCGGGCGAGTTCGTCGGGCCAGTGCGGCCCGGGCAGCGCGGTCCACACGGCGCGTGGCGATCCGCCGGCCGCGAGGGATTCGATGAAGGCCGGGCCCCGCACGTACCGCTGCCAGGTGGCGGGAGCAGGCGCGGGGGGCGGCGGCAGCGGCTCCGGAGAGGGGGCGGCCTCCGCCCGGCCGTTCCGCGGGGGTACGGCGAGCTGGAGCACGTCGGCGAGGCTGCCCGCGTAACGGTCGGCGACGGCGCGGGCGAGGCCGAGGATCTCGGGGCTGAGGACCGGCTCGGGCGAGACGACGTAGGCGAGTGCGGCGAGCGCCCCCTGGTAGTCGGATTCGGCGCGCCGCTCGATGAGGAAGCCGTCGATCAGGCCGCCGCCTTCGCGGCGTCCGCCGCGGACGCGGTGCGCCCCGGCGCCGAAGCGCACCCGCACCCGCACTCCGGGCCTGGCGTCGGCGTCGAGCTCCTCGGGGACGGCGTAGTCGAAGAACTGGTCGAGGTGGAGGGCGCCCTTGTTGACCATGACCCGGGCGACGGGGAGGTCCTTGGCGAGCGCGGCTCCGCGCCAGGTGCGCGGTTTCGCCTTGGGGACCTTGGCCTTGCGGACGCTCTCGCGGATCAGCGCAAGCTGCTCGGGCCCGTCACCGACGGGCTCGGAAGGCTGCTTGTCCTCGCTGCTCACAGCCAAATCCTGCCAGAGACCACTGACAGCGCCGCGCGCCCGGCACCTGTCCGGAACCTGTCCACGCGACGCACGAGAGGGGCCCCGGACCGAGAACGGTCCGGGGCCCTTCGTGGAGCCGTGTACGGCCCTTCGGCGAGCCGGGTGCGCGGTGGGTTACAGACCCGCCGCCGTGCGCAGCGCGTCCACGCGGTCCGTGCGCTCCCAGGTGAAGTCGGGCAGCTCGCGGCCGAAGTGGCCGTACGCCGCGGTCTGGGCGTAGATCGGGCGCAGCAGGTCGAGGTCGCGGATGATCGCGGCCGGCCGGAGGTCGAAGACCGCGCCGATGGCCTGCTCGATCTTCTCGACGTCGACCGTCGCGGTGCCGAACGTCTCGACGAACAGGCCCACGGGCTCGGCCTTGCCGATGGCGTACGCGACCTGGACCTCGCAGCGGGCGGCGAGGCCCGCGGCGACGACGTTCTTGGCGACCCAGCGCATGGCGTACGCGGCGGAGCGGTCGACCTTGGACGGGTCCTTGCCGGAGAAGGCACCGCCGCCGTGGCGGGCCATGCCGCCGTACGTGTCGATGATGATCTTGCGGCCGGTCAGTCCGGCGTCGCCCATCGGGCCGCCGATCTCGAAGCGGCCGGTCGGGTTCACCAGGAGGCGGTAGCCGTCGGTGTCGAGCTTGATGCCGTCCTCGACGAGCTGCTTCAGGACGTGCTCGACGACGAACTCACGGATGTCCGGCGCGAGCAGGGAGTCCAGATCGATGTCGGACGCGTGCTGCGAGGAGACCACCACGGTGTCGAGGCGGACGGCCTTGTCGCCGTCGTACTCGATGGTGACCTGGGTCTTCCCGTCCGGGCGCAGGTAGGGGATGGTGCCGTTCTTGCGGACCTCGGACAGTCGGCGGGAGAGCCGGTGCGCCAGGTGGATCGGCAGCGGCATCAGCTCGGGCGTCTCGTCGCAGGCGTAGCCGAACATCAGGCCCTGGTCGCCGGCGCCCTGCTTGTCGAGCTCGTCCTCGTCGCCCTCGACGCGCTTCTCGTACGCGGTGTCGACACCCTGCGCGATGTCCGGGGACTGTGCGCCGATGGAGACCGAGACGCCGCAGGACGCCCCGTCGAAGCCCTTCTTCGAGGAGTCGTAGCCGATCTCCAGGATCTTGCTGCGCACGAGCGTGGGGATGTCGGCGTAAGCCTTGGTGGTCACTTCACCGGCGACGTGCACGAGGCCGGTGGTGATCAAGGTCTCCACGGCTACCCGGGAAGTGGGGTCCTCCCGCAGGAGGGCGTCGAGAATCGTGTCGCTGATCTGGTCGGCGATCTTGTCGGGGTGACCCTCGGTCACGGACTCCGAGGTGAAGAGACGGCGGGACACATCGCTCCCTGGGGTTGCAGCGGCTGCTGGCTGATCATTGACGGACCGGCAGGGGGCTGCGCCCCGCGACGTTCCGCGACCAGTTTATCGGTCGCGCTCCGGGACCGGACAACCCGTCTCGCAGGCTGGGAGTCCGCTGACCTGGGATCACGACCGAGACGGTACGACGATAGCGCCTGGCGGTGAGCGATTCGCCACATTTCGCGGGTTTCCGTGGTCGGCCCGTCGCGCCGGTGCCGCCCGGTGTTCACGGGAGCTTCGCGGCACCTGCGGGAGAGCGCACCCCCTGGAGAGCGCGGGAGGGACCTCAGGCGAGCCGGGGCACGACGAGGTCCCAGACCGTGTCGGCGAGGGCTTCCTTGGGGCCGTGCGGCACCGGCGTCTCGCCGCCGTCCGCGGACAGCACGACGGCCTCGTTGACCTCCGCGCCGAACGTCCTGTTCTCGCCCACCTCGTTGACGACGAGGAGGTCACAGCCCTTGCGGCGCAGCTTGTCGCGGCCGTTGGCCAGTACGTCGTCGGTCTCCGCGGCGAAACCGACGATCACCTGGCCGGGACGGGCCCGGTCCGCGGAGATCTCGGCGAGGATGTCGGGGTTGCGTACCAGCGTGACGACCGGGGCCTCCACGCCGTCCTTCTTCTTGATCTTCCCCTCGGCGTAGGTGGCGGGGCGGAAGTCCGCGACGGCCGCCGCCATGACGACGGCGTCGGCGTCCGCGGCCGCCTTGAGCACGGCCTCGCGCAGTTGCACCGCCGTGCCGACGTGGACGACGTCGACGCCTGCCGGGTCCGGCATCCCGGTGTTCGCCTCGACGAGGGTGACGCGGGCGCCGCGGGCGGCCGCGGTGCGTGCGAGCGCGTAGCCCTGCTTGCCGGAGGAACGGTTGCCGAGGTAGCGGACCGGGTCGAGGGGTTCGCGGGTGCCGCCCGCGCTGACGACGACATGGCGGCCGGCCAGGTCGGGCGCCTCGACCCCGCGGGCGAGGACGCGGCGGCAGATCTCGAAGATCTCGCCCGGGTCGGGCAGCCGGCCCTTGCCGGTGTCGACGCCCGTGAGCCGGCCCACGGCGGGCTCGATCACGACGGCGCCGCGGCGGCGCAGGGTGGCGACGTTCTCCTGGGTGGCGGGGTGCTCCCACATCTCGGTGTGCATCGCGGGGGCGAACACGACCGGACAGCGGGCGGTGAGGAGGGTGTTGGTGAGGAGGTCGTCGGCGAGGCCGTGGGCGGCCTTGGCGAGCATGTCCGCGGTGGCGGGCGCGACGACGACGAGGTCGGCGTGCTGGCCGATGCGTACGTGCGGGACCTCGTGGACGGCCGACCAGACGTCGGTGTCGACCGGCTGCCCGGAGAGCGCGGACCAGGTCGGCGCGCCGACGAACCGCAGTGCCGACGCGGTCGGCACGACCCGGACCTCGTGGCCGGATTCCGTGAGCCTGCGCAGCAGCTCGCACGCCTTGTAGGCGGCGATGCCCCCGCTCACGCCCAGAACCACCTTCGGCCTGACCGCCGCGTCCACCGAGCCGTCCACTGAGTCCACCACCGCGTCTCCCGCCCTCCACTGGTGCCCACCGGTCGTTGGTCGGGCCCGGATCCTTACGTCCTCATGCTGCATCACTCATGGACGAGCGTCTCGCACCACCCTCGATGCACACCACAGGCCCGGCGGACAGTCCGCCGGGCCTGTGGAAAAAGCTTGCCGCGCTTACTGGGCCGGGCCCTCGATGGCCTCGGAGGTCAGCAGACCCGCGTTGATCTCACGCAGGGCGATCGAGAGCGGCTTCTCGTGGACGTGGGTGTCCACGAGCGGCCCGACGTACTCGAGCAGGCCCTCACCGAGCTGCGAGTAGTACGCGTTGATCTGACGCGCGCGCTTGGCGGCGTAGATCACGAGGCTGTACTTCGAGTCGGTCGCCTCGAGCAGCTCGTCGATCGGAGGGTTGATGATGCCCTCGGGCGCGGTGATGGAAGAGGACACGCTATGCCTTCCGAAGAACTTGCAGAAAGATCGGACAAAAGATCAAACAACTGCCATCAAGGCTAGCAGCTCACGGGCCACGTCCTCGACGGAGGTGTTGACCAGGGTGGTGTCGAACTCCGACTCGGCCGCCAGCTCCACCTTGGCGACCGTCAGCCGGCGCTCGATGACCTCGGGGGACTCGGTGCCGCGCCCGGTGAGGCGGCGGACCAACTCCTCCCAGCTCGGCGGGGCGAGGAAGACCAGCCGGGAATCCGGCATGGACTCCTTCACCTGCCGGGCGCCCTGGAGATCGATCTCCAGCAGCACCGGCTCGCCCGCCTCCAGGCGGTCGAGGACCGCGCGACGGGGCGTGCCGTAGCGGTTGCCCGCGAACTCGGCCCACTCCAGCAGCTCGCCGTTGGCGACCAGCTTGTCGAACTCCTCGTCACTGACGAAGAAGTACTGGACGCCGTGCTTCTCGCCGGGACGCGGCTTCCTGGTGGTTGCCGACACCGAGAGCCAGACCTCGGGGTGGACCTTGCGCATATGAGCGACGACCGTGCTCTTGCCGACCCCGGAGGGGCCGGAGAGCACGGTCAGCCGCGGACGTACCTCTGCTGCCATGCAGCGATTATTCCAGCCTCCCGGGAGTGCCCGGGAACGTCAGGCGGCGCCGCCGCCGAACTCGCGCTCGAGGGAGGCGATCTGGTTGGAGCCGAGACCACGGACCCGGCGGCTCTCGGAGATGCCGAGCCTCTCCATGATCTGCTTGGCGCGGACCTTGCCCACGCCCGGCAGGGACTCGAGGAGGGCGGAGACCTTCATCTTGCCGATGACGTCGTTCTCCTGGCCCTGCTTGATGACCTCGTGGAGGGAGGCGCCGGAGTGCTTGAGTCGATTCTTGACCTCGGCCCGCTCCCGGCGAGCCGCGGCGGCCTTTTCGAGCGCGGCTGCGCGCTGTTCAGGGGTAAGGGGCGGAAGAGCCACGCCTACGTCACCTCGGATGTCGAACTGTCGGATACGGACCGGTGAGGAACCTAGTCGCCCCACACCAGGGGGAGCAACGAGCAACGCAGCGCTTCTGCCCTGCACGTTCTCTTCGACGGAGACTAGCGGCCATGGCCGCTCCAGTCAGCGAGAACAGACGAAAAGTCCTGGTCAGCATCGACCGACCAGGACAATTCGGGCAAAACAACCGGGATTTGCGTGAAGAAACCGTCAAAGAATCTTCGGGCCGCTCCCTGCCACCGCTCCTCGGCCGCCCCGCGAGGGGTCACCGACGGCCCTGAAGGCCCCCTTCCGCGCGTCCGCCGCTGGTGACGGCGTTACGCAGAGCCGACACCGCATGCACGGAGAGCTTCGGCGACGGGCGCACCGGCGGCCGTCACACCGAGGCGACCGCCGCGCGGATCTCGTCGGCGAACCGCGCGGCCGCGTCGCGCAGCCCCGTGACGTCCGGTCCGTGCCGAAGGACGCCACGGCTCACGCTCGGCACCACATTGCGCACGGCCGCGCCGAAGACCCCGGGAAGGTCGGCCGGTGTCGCGCCCTGGGCGCCGATGCCGGGCGCCAGCAGCGGCCCGTTGATGTCGAGGTCCACCCCCGCGTCGCCGAGCGTCGCGCCCACGACCGCGCCGACCGGTCCGAGGGGCTGCGCGCCGGCGTTCTCCGCGGCCATGTGGTCGAGCATCACCTGCGCCAGCGACTTCCCGCCGGCCGCGGTCGAGCGCTGCACCTCCGCGCCCTCCGGGTTGGAGGTGAGCGCCAGGACGAAGACACCGCAGCCGCTCAGCACGGCCTGGTCCAGGGCCGGGCGCAGCGATCCGAAGCCCAGGTACGGGGAGACGGTGACAGCGTCGGAGAACAGCGGGGAGTCCTTGCGGAGGTAGGTCTCCGCGTACGCGCCCATGGTCGAGCCGATGTCGCCCCGCTTGGCGTCCATCAGCACCAGCGCACCGGCGGCGCGCGCCTCCGCCACGGCCTTCTCCAGCACGGCGATGCCGCGCGAGCCGAAGCGCTCGAAGAACGCGGACTGCGGCTTGAGGACGGCGACCCGGTCGGCCAGCGCCTCGACCGTGGTGCGGGTGAACCGCTCGAGGCCGTCGACGTCGTCGTTCAGTCCCCACGCGGTGAGCAGCGAGGCGTGCGGGTCGATGCCGACGCACAGTGGGCCGCGGGTGTCCATGGCGTGGCGCAGCCGTGCGCCGAAGGTTTCCGGGAGGGTCATGAAGCGGCCTTTCGCGTCTCGGCGCCGACGGCCTCGGCGAGGGTGGCGTACGGGCTCGCGGCGAGGCGCGCGGCGAGGCCCTTGTGGATGGCGCGGGCGTAGCAGGGGCCCTCGTAGATGAAGGCGCTGTAGCCCTGGACGAGGGTGGCCCCGGCCAGGATGCGCTGCCAGGCGTCCTCGGCGTTCTCGACGCCGCCGACGCCGACGAGGGTGATGCGGTCGCCCACACGGGCGTAGAGGCGGCGCAGGACCTCCAGGGAGCGCTCCTTGACGGGCCGGCCGGACAGCCCGCCGGTCTCCTTGACCAGATCGGCCGGGGACCTCAGGCCGAGGCCCTCCCGCGCGATGGTGGTGTTGGTGGCGATGATGCCGTCCAGGCCCAGCTCCAGGGCGAGGTCGGCGACGGCGTCGACGTCCTCGTCCGCGAGGTCGGGGGCGATCTTGACGAGCAGCGGGACGCGGCGGTCCGTCACCGTCCGGTCGGCGGCCTCGCGCACGGCGGTCAGCAGCGGACGCAGCGACTCGGTGGCCTGGAGGTTGCGCAGGCCGGGCGTGTTCGGCGAGGAGACGTTGACGACGAGGTAGTCGGCGTGGGCGGCCAGGCGCTCGGTGGAGGTCACGTAGTCGGCGACCGCCTCCTCCTCCGGGACGACCTTGGTCTTGCCGATGTTGACGCCGACGACCGTGCGGAAGATCTCGCGGCGGGCCGCGAGCCGCTCGGCCACGGCTGCCGAGCCGTCGTTGTTGAAGCCCATCCGGTTGATCAGGGCGCGGTCGGCGACGAGCCGGAAGAGGCGCTTCTTGGGGTTGCCCGGCTGGGGCTGTGCGGTGACGGTGCCGATCTCGACATGGTCGAAGCCGAGCATCGACATGCCGTCGATGGCGACGGCGTTCTTGTCGAAGCCGGCCGCGAGACCGAAGGGGCCGTGCATCCGCAGGCCGAGCGCCTCGGTGCGCAGTTCCTTGTGACGGGGCGCCAGGGCCGCGGCGACGAAGGTACGCAGGACGGGGACGCGGACCGCGAGCCGGATCCAGCGGAAGGCCAGGTGATGGGCCTGCTCCGGGTCCATCCGCTTGAAGACCAGGTCGAAGAAGAACTTGTACATGGGAAGTGGTGTCCTCATGAGGAGGGGGACACCGTTTCCGGTGTCCCCCTCGTCGTTGCTAGTCGCGGGCCGCGGTCAGGTGTTCCGCGTGTTCCTGCAGTGAACGGACGCCGACGTCACCCCGGTTGAGCGCGTCGATGCCCTGGACGGCGGCGGCGAGCGCCTGCACCGTCGTCAGGCACGGGACGCCCCGCGCGACGGCGGCGGTGCGGATCTCGTAGCCGTCGAGGCGGCCGCCGGTGCCGTAGGGGGTGTTGACGATGAGGTCGACCTCGCCGTCGTGGATCAGCTGGACGATGGTCTTCTCACCGCCCGGCCCCTCGCCCTCCGACTGCTTGCGCACGACGGTCGCGTTGATGCCGTTGCGCTTGAGGACCTCGGCGGTTCCGGAGGTGGCCAGCAGCTCGAAGCCGTGGGCGACCAGCTCACGGGCCGGGAAGATCATCGATCGCTTGTCGCGGTTGGCGACGGAGACGAACGCGCGGCCCTTGGTGGGCAGCGGGCCGTACGCGCCGGCCTGCGACTTGGCGTACGCCGTGCCGAAGACCGAGTCGATACCCATGACCTCGCCGGTGGAGCGCATCTCCGGGCCGAGGACGGTGTCCACGCCGCGGCCGTGCACGTCGCGGAAGCGCGACCACGGCATGACGGCCTCCTTGACGGAGATCGGCGCGTCGAGCGGCAGGGTGCCGCCGTCGCCGTTCTTCGGCAGCAGGCCTTCCTCGCGCAGCTCGGCGACGGTGGCGCCGAGCGAGATGCGCGCGGCGGCCTTGGCGAGCGGGACCGCGGTCGCCTTCGAGGTGAAGGGCACCGTCCGGGAGGCACGCGGGTTGGCCTCGAGGACGTAGAGGATGTCCCCGGCCATCGCGAACTGGATGTTGATCAGACCGCGCACGCCGACACCCTTGGCGATGGCCTCGGTGGAGGCGCGCAGCCGCTTGATGTCGAAGCCGCCGAGCGTGATCGGGGGCAGGGCGCAGGCCGAGTCGCCGGAGTGGATGCCGGCCTCCTCGATGTGCTCCATCACGCCGCCGAGGTAGAGCTCGGTGCCGTCGTAGAGGGCGTCGACGTCGATCTCGATGGCGTCGTCGAGGAAGCGGTCGACCAGCACGGGGCGGGTCGGGGAGATCTCGGTGGACTCGGCGATGTACGCCTCGAGGCGCGCCTCGTCGTACACGATCTCCATGCCGCGGCCGCCGAGCACGTACGACGGGCGGACCAGGACCGGGTAGCCGATCTCGTCGGCGATGGCCTTGGCGCCCGCGAAGGTGGTGGCGGTGCCGTGCTTCGGCGCGGGCAGCCCGGCCTCGGCGAGCACCTGGCCGAACGCGCCGCGGTCCTCGGCGGCGTGGATGGCCTCCGGCGGGGTGCCGACGACCGGGACGCCGTTGTCCTTGAGCGCCTGGGCCAGGCCCAGCGGGGTCTGGCCGCCGAGCTGGACGACGACACCGGCGATCGGGCCGGCCAGCGACTCGGCGTGCACGATCTCCAGCACGTCCTCGAGCGTCAGCGGCTCGAAGTACAGGCGGTCGGAGGTGTCGTAGTCGGTGGAGACGGTCTCCGGGTTGCAGTTGACCATCACGGTCTCGTACCCGGCGTCGTGCAGCGCGAAGGAGGCGTGGACGCAGGAGTAGTCGAACTCGATGCCCTGGCCGATGCGGTTCGGACCGGAGCCGAGGATGATCACGGCGGGCTTGGAACGCGGCGCCACCTCGGACTCCTCGTCGTAGGACGAGTAGAAGTACGGGGTGCGGGCGGCGAACTCGGCGGCGCAGGTGTCGACCGTCTTGTAGACCGGGCGGATGCCGAGCGCGTGGCGGACCTCGCGCACGACGTCCTCGCGCAGGCCGCGGATCTCGGCGATCTGGGCGTCGGAGAAGCCGTGGCGCTTGGCGTCGGCGAGCAGCTCGGGGTCGAGCTTCTCCGCGGCGGCGAGCTCGTCCGCGTGCTCCTTGATCAGGAACAGCTGGTCGACGAACCACGGGTCGATCTTCGTCGCGTCGAAGACCTCCTCCGGGGTGGCTCCGGCGCGGATGGCCTGCATGACGGTGTTGATCCGGCCGTCGGTGGGACGGACCGCCTCCCGCAGCAGCTCGTCCTTGTCGCCGGTCTCACCGGTGAAGGCGAACTGGCTGCCCTTCTTCTCCAGCGAGCGCAGGGCCTTCTGCAGCGCCTCGGTGAAGTTCCGGCCGATGGCCATGGCCTCGCCGACGGACTTCATGGTCGTGGTGAGGGTGGCGTCGGCCGAGGGGAACTTCTCGAACGCGAACCGCGGCGCCTTGACGACGACGTAGTCGAGGGTCGGCTCGAAGGAGGCCGGGGTCTTCTCGGTGATGTCGTTCGGGATCTCGTCCAGCGTGTAGCCGACGGCGAGCTTCGCGGCGATCTTGGCGATCGGGAAGCCGGTGGCCTTGGACGCGAGGGCCGAGGACCGGGAGACACGCGGGTTCATCTCGATGACGATGATCCGGCCGTCGTCGGGGTCCACCGCGAACTGGATGTTGCAGCCGCCGGTGTCGACGCCGACCTCGCGGATGATCGCGATGCCGATGTCGCGCAGCCGCTGGTACTCGCGGTCGGTCAGCGTCATCGCAGGGGCGACGGTGATCGAGTCGCCGGTGTGGACGCCCATCGGGTCGAAGTTCTCGATGGAGCAGACGACCACGACGTTGTCGTGCTTGTCGCGCATCAGCTCCAGCTCGTACTCCTTCCAGCCGAGGATGGACTCCTCGAGGAGCACCTCGGTGGTCGGCGAGAGGGTGAGGCCCTGGCCGGCGATGCGGCGCAGCTCCTCCTCGTCGTGCGCGAAGCCGGAGCCGGCGCCGCCCATGGTGAAGGACGGGCGGACGACCACCGGGTAGCCGCCGAGGGTGTCGACCCCCTTGATCACGTCGTCCATCGAGTGGCAGATGACCGAGCGGGCCGACTCGCCGTGGCCGATCTTGGCGTTGACGGCCTCGACGACGCCCTTGAACAGGTCGCGGTCCTCGCCCTTGTTGATCGCCTCGACATTGGCGCCGATCAGCTCGACGCCGTACTTCTCCAGCACACCCTGCTCGTGCATGGAGATGGCGGTGTTGAGCGCGGTCTGGCCGCCGAGGGTGGGCAGCAGCGCGTCGGGGCGCTCCTTGGCGATGATCTTCTCGACGAACTCGGGGGTGATCGGCTCGACGTAGGTGGCGTCGGCGATCTCCGGGTCGGTCATGATCGTCGCCGGGTTGGAGTTCACCAGGATGACGCGCAGGCCCTCTGCCTTGAGGACGCGGCAGGCCTGGGTGCCGGAGTAGTCGAACTCGGCGGCCTGGCCGATGACGATCGGGCCGGAGCCGATGACCAGGACGGACTGGATATCGGTGCGCTTAGGCACGCTCGGCCTCCATCTGGGCGGTGCTCATCAAAGACGTGAAGCGGTCGAAGAGGTACGCGGCGTCGTGCGGGCCGGCGGCCGCCTCTGGGTGGTACTGGACGCTGAAGGCCGGCTGGTCGAGCAGCCTCAGCCCCTCCACGACGTTGTCGTTGAGGCAGACGTGGGAGACCTCAGCGCGTCCGTAGGGCGTGTCGGAGACCTTGTCGAGGGGGGCCTCGACGGCGAATCCGTGGTTGTGCGCGGTGACCTCGACCTTGCCGGTCGTGCGGTCCTGCACGGGCTGGTTGATGCCGCGGTGGCCGTACTTCAGCTTGTAGGTGCCGAAGCCGAGCGCGCGGCCGAGGAGCTGGTTGCCGAAGCAGATGCCGAACAGCGGCGTCCTGCGCTCCAGGACCGACCGGATGACGGTGAGGTCGGCGGTGGCCGGGTCACCGGGGCCGTTGGAGAGGAAGACACCGTCAGGGGCGACGGCGTAGACGTCCTCCACGGTGGCCGTGCCGGGCAGGACGTGGACCTCTATGCCGCGCTCCGCCATGCGGTGCGGCGTCATGCCCTTGATGCCCAGGTCGAGCGCGGCGACGGTGAACTTCTTCTCACCGATCGCCGGGACGACGTACGCCTCGGTGGTGGCGACCTCCGCGGACAGGTCGGCGCCCTTCATCTCGGGCGCTTCGAGGACCCGGGCGAGCAGCGTCGCCTCGTCCGCGAGGGCGTCACCGGAGAAGATGCCGACGCGCATCGCGCCGCGCTCACGCAGATGGCGGGTGAGGGCGCGGGTGTCGATGCCGCTGATGCCGACGACGCCCTGGGCCCGCAGTTCGTCGTCGAGCGTGCGGCGGGAGCGCCAGTTCGAGGGGATACGGGCGGGGTCGCGCACGACATAGCCGGCGACCCAGATCTTCTTCGACTCGTCGTCCTCGTCGTTCACGCCGGTGTTGCCGACGTGCGGCGCGGTCATGACCACGACCTGGCGGTGGTACGACGGGTCCGTCAGCGTCTCCTGGTAGCCCGTCATGCCGGTGTTGAACACCGCCTCGCCGAAGGTCTCCCCCACGGCCCCGTAGGCACGGCCGCGGAAGGTGCGGCCGTCCTCCAGGACGAGTACGGCGGGAGCGTTGGCGGCTCCCCGGGTGGAGGTCGTCATCGTGCGGTGCCTTCCGTCGTCTTGATCATGTGTGTCAGGGTGTCGACCCATTCGCTCTGCCCGGCCGCGTGGTCGGAGCGGAAGCCGGAGTCGATCAGCTTGTCGCCGTGCGCCCAGGTGACGATCAGCAGACCGCCCTCCGCGAGGACCTTGCCGGCGATGCCCTTGTCGAGCCGGGCCTCACGCAGTGCCTGGACCGGTACGAAGAAGTCCTGCGCGCCGGGACGTACCACGGCCAGTCCCGCGTCGGTGAGCGTGAGCTCGACGCGGCTGCGGGTGCCGAGTCCGTGGGCGACGATCCGGTCGAGCCACTGCCCGGCGGTGGTGGAGCCGTGGTAGCGGCCCGTCATCGTCAGTTTCGCCTCGCCGGGCTCCACCGGCGCGGTGGGCAGCTCCGGCAGGTCGGACTGGAGGCTGCCGCGCCACTTCCATCCCTGGCGCATCAGCCAGTAGACGAAGGCGACGAAGGCCAGCAGCCCGACGACCCAGCCGATGCGGGCGGCCCAGTCCGTCACCTCCGCCGACTTCTGCTCGGCGGCCAGAATCATCAGTGCAGGTGTCACGCCAGTTTCCCGTCCACAACCGTTGCCCGGCCCCGCAGGAAGGTGTGCGTGACGCGTCCCGGCAGCTCACGGCCCTCGTACGGGGTGTTGCGGCTGCGGGAGGCGAAGCCCGCGGGGTCCACCGCTCCACGGTATGCCGGATCGACCAGGGTGAGGTTCGCGGGCTCACCAGCCGAGACGGGCCGTCCATGGCCCTTGGCCCCGCCGATGACCGCGGGCCTGAAGGACATCCGGTCGGCGACGCCGGCCCAGTCGAGCAGTCCCGTCTCGACCATCGTCTGCTGGACGACGGACAGCGCGGTCTCCAGGCCCACCATGCCCATGGCGGCGGCGGCCCACTCGCAGTCCTTGTCCTCGTGCGGGTGAGGGGCGTGGTCGGTGGCGACGATGTCGATCGTGCCGTCGGCGAGCGCCTCGCGCAGCGCCATGACGTCGCGCTCGGTGCGCAGCGGCGGGTTGACCTTGTAGACCGGGTTGTACGAGCGGACCAGCTCGTCGGTCAGCAGCAGGTGGTGCGGGGTGACCTCGGCCGTGACGTCGATACCGCGGGACTTGGCCCAGCGCACGATCTCGACGGAGCCGGCGGTGGAGAGGTGGCAGATGTGGACACGTGAGCCGACGTGCTCGGCGAGGAGGACGTCACGGGCGATGATCGACTCCTCCGCGACGGCCGGCCAGCCGCCGAGTCCGAGCTCGGCGGAGACGATGCCCTCGTTCATCTGGGCGCCCTCGGTGAGGCGCGGCTCCTGGGCGTGCTGGGCGATGACGCCGCCGAAGGCCTTCACGTACTCCAGCGCGCGCCGCATCATCACGGCGTCGTCGACGCACTTGCCGTCGTCGGAGAAGACGGTGACGCCGGCCGCGGACTCGTGCATGGCGCCGAGTTCGGCGAGCTTCTTGCCCTCAAGGCCGACGGTGACCGCGCCGATGGGCTGGACGTCGCAGTAGCCGGACTCCTTGCCGAGCCGGTAGACCTGCTCCACCACGCCGGCGGTGTCGGCGACGGGGAAGGTGTTGGCCATGGCGAACACGGCCGTGTAGCCGCCGCTCGCCGCCGCGCGGGTGCCGGTGAGGACCGTCTCGGAGTCCTCACGGCCCGGCTCGCGCAGGTGGGTGTGCAGGTCGACCAGGCCCGGCAGCAGGATCTGCCCCTGGGCCTCGATCACGGTCGCGTCCCCGGCCTCGAGGCCGGTGCCGACACGCTCGACGGTCGCGCCGTCGATCAGTACGTCCTGGGGCTCGCCGCCGAGTACCTTCGCACCGCGGATCAGGGTCTTGCTCATCGTCTTACTTCTCCTCGGTACGGGTGTTCGTGGTGGGGGCGTCGGACTCGTTGCCGCCGAGCAGCAGGTAGAGAACCGCCATGCGGATCGACACGCCGTTGGCGACCTGCTCCACGACGGTGCAGCGGGGCGAGTCGGCGACCTCGGCGGTGATCTCCATGCCGCGGACCATCGGCCCGGGGTGCATTACGATCGCGTGCTCCGGCATCCGCGCCATCCGCTCGCCGTCCAGGCCGTAGCGCCGGGAGTACTCGCGCTCGGTCGGGAAGAACGCGGCGTTCATCCGCTCGCGCTGGACGCGCAGCATCATCACCGCGTCGGACTTGGTCAGGGTCGAGTCCAGGTCGTAGGAGACCTCGCAGGGCCAGGTCTCCACGCCGACCGGCACCAGGGTCGGCGGGGCGACGAGGGTGACCTCGGCGCCGAGGGTGTGCAGCAGGTCCACGTTGGAGCGGGCGACGCGGCTGTGCAGTACGTCGCCCACGATCGTGATGCGCCTGCCGGCCAGGTCCTGCCCGATCCCGTCGTCCTTGCCGACGAGGCGGCGGCGCATGGTGAAGGCGTCGAGCAGTGCCTGGGTCGGGTGCTGGTGGGTGCCGTCGCCGGCGTTGATGACGGGGGCGTCGATCCAGCCGGAGTTGGCGAGCCGGTAGGGAGCGCCGGACGCGCCGTGCCGGATGACGACGGCGTCGACGCCCATCGCCTCCAGGGTCTGGGCGGTGTCCTTCAGCGACTCGCCCTTGGAGACGGACGAGCCCTTGGCCGCGAAGTTGATGACGTCGGCGGAGAGGCGCTTCTCGGCGGCCTCGAAGGAGATCCGGGTGCGGGTGGAGTCCTCGAAGAAGAGGTTGCAGACGGTACGGCCGCGCAGGGCGGGAAGCTTCTTGATCGGCCGGTCGGCGACCCGGGCCATCTCCTCCGCGGTGTCGAGGATGAGGACGGCTTCGTCGCGGGTGAGGTCGGCGGCCGAGATGAGGTGACGCATCATCGGAGGGTTTCTCCAGGTCTGTGGAGGTTTGCGAGGCATGCGGGCGCACGGAAGGGCACGCCGTACGAAGGGGTGGCCGTACGGGGGTGCTAGCGCTCCCCGGCGGGGGCGGTCTCCCGCACACCGAGCAGGACGGTGTCGCGACCGTCCTCCTCCGAGAGCTGGACCTTGACCGTCTCGCGCAGCGACGTGGGGAGGTTCTTGCCGACGTAGTCGGCGCGGATGGGCAGCTCGCGGTGTCCGCGGTCCACCAGGACGGCGAGCTGCACGGCCCGGGGCCGGCCGAGGTCGCCGAGGGCGTCGAGCGCGGCGCGGATGGTGCGGCCGGAGAAGAGCACGTCGTCGACGAGGACGACGAGGCGGCCGTCGATGCCGTCACCGGGGATCTCGGTGCGGGCCAGCGCGCGGGCGGGCTTCAGCCGCAGGTCGTCGCGGTACATGGTGATGTCGAGGGAGCCGACCGGGATCTTGCGGCCGGTGATGCCTTCGAGCTTCTGGGCGAGCCGGCGGGCCAGATACACACCGCGGGTCGGGATGCCGAGGAGAACCACGTCGTCGGCGCCCTTGGCGCGCTCGACGATCTCATGGGCGATACGGGTCAGTACCCGCGCGATGTCGGGGCCTTCGAGAACGGGCCTGGCGGCATCGGAACTGCTGGAAGTGTCCATAGGAAACGGACCTCCTTCTCCGCCTCACGGGACGGACCTTAAAGGACGTCGGAATTGCGCGCTCAACGTTACCAGGGCTTGATGGATGCACTGATCCGGGTCCACCGGCCGCCGGCCGGAACCGGTCCGGACCCATTCGGCTTGACTCATCCAAGTAACGCTGCGTAACCTCACAGTGAGTTACCAGCCACGCGGCGGAGCCGCACGTCGTCACTGCGTCCGGGGAGCTATATGTCCAGCGAATACGCAAAACAGCTCGGGGCCAAGCTCCGCGCCATCCGCACCCAGCAGGGGCTGTCCCTCCACGGCGTCGAGGAGAAGTCCCAGGGCCGCTGGAAGGCCGTTGTCGTGGGTTCCTACGAGCGCGGCGACCGTGCCGTCACGGTGCAGCGCCTCGCCGAGCTGGCGGACTTCTACGGCGTCCCGGTGCAGGAACTGCTGCCCGGCACCACGCCCGGCGGCGCCGCCGAACCGCCGCCGAAGCTCGTCCTCGACCTGGAGCGCCTGGCCCACGTCCCGCAGGAGAAGGCAGGCCCCCTCCAGCGGTACGCGGCGACGATCCAGTCGCAGCGCGGCGACTACAACGGCAAGGTGCTGTCGATCCGCCAGGACGACCTGCGCACCCTCGCCGTGATCTACGACCAGTCGCCCTCGGTCCTGACCGAGCAGCTCATCAGCTGGGGTGTGCTGGACGCTGACGCGCGCCGTGCGGTGGCGCACGAGGAGAGCTGATCCCCGGCTCTGCCTGCACTTTTGAAAAAACGTCACGCCGGAGGGCGGGGCCGGATCCCACCGGCCCCGCCCTCCGGCGTTCCGGGCTCCCGGCGTCGCCCGGGTCCGGCTCCCCCCGCTCCCCCGCCGTGGCTCCACAGCGTGGGCTGCCGCGACCTCGCGCCGGGAAAAACACCGGGCCCGGGGCGGAAGACTCTCGTCTTCCGCCCCGGGCCCGGTGAAACCGGCCGTGACGCGGATCAGTCGCGGCGCAGGCTCGGCTTGAGGTCCTTGAAACGGCCCAGCAGGCCGTTCACGAAGGCCGGCGACTCGTCCGTGGAGAACTCCTTGGCGAGCTGCACCGCCTCGTCGATCACCACCGCGTCGGGGGTCTCGTCCTTCCAGACCAGCTCGTACGCGCCGAGCCGGAGGATGTTCCGGTCCACGACCGGCATACGGTCGATGGTCCAGCCGACGGCGTAGGTGGCGATGAGCTCGTCGATGCGGTCCGCGTGCTCCGCGTACCCCTCGACGAGGTCCATCGTGTACTCGGCGACCGGCGGCTGCCGCTCGTCGGTACGGGCGTGCCGGACCCAGTCCGCGAGGACCGTGTGCACGGTCGCCCCGCGCTGGTCGGCCTCGAAGAGGATCTGGAAGGCGCGCTTGCGGGCCTTGTTACGGGCAGCCACGGTTAGCTGTTCACCCGGCCGAGGTAGTCGCCCGAGCGGGTGTCGACCTTGATCTTCTCACCAGTGGTGATGAAGAGCGGGACCTGGATCTCGTAGCCGGTCTCCAGGGTGGCGGGCTTGGAACCACCGGTGGAACGGTCGCCCTGCACGCCGGGCTCGGTGTGCTGGACGGTCAGCTCGACGGCGGCCGGGAGCTCCACGTAGAGCACCTCGCCCTCGTGCTGCGCGACGCTGGCGGTGAAGCCCTCGATGAGGAAGTTCGCGGCGTCGCCGACCTGCTTGCGGTCGACCATCAGCTGGTCGTAGGTCTGCATGTCCATGAAGACGAAGTACTCGCCGTCCATGTAAGAGAACTGCATGTCGCGGCGGTCGACGGTGGCCGTCTCGACCTTCACGCCGGCGTTGAAGGTCTTGTCGACGACCTTGCCGGAGAGCACGTTCTTGAGCTTGGTGCGCACGAAGGCCGGGCCCTTGCCGGGCTTGACGTGCTGGAACTCGACGACGGACCAGAGCTGGCCTCCGTCGAGCTTGAGCACCATGCCGTTCTTGAGGTCGTTCGTGGAAGCCACGGTTGCGGAATCTCCTGGACTGACGCTGGGTGGACGACCAAGTCTTTCGCACCGCGGCTCGCTACAGCGCGAGCAGCTCCTTGGTCGTGATGGTGAGTAGCTCGGGTCCGCCGTCCGCCTCCTGGCGCACGACGAGCGTGTCATCGATCCGGACCCCGCCCCGGCCCGGGAGGTGGACCCCCGGTTCGACGGTGACCGGCACACAAGCGTCCAGTTTACCCATGGCCGCAGGGGCGAGCTGCGGGTCCTCGTCGATTTCGAGCCCGACACCGTGCCCGGTACGGGGCGGGAGCTCCTCCCCGTGGCCCGCCACATCCAGGATCTGCCGTGCCGCGTGGTCGACGTCGCGGTACGCGGTGCCGGGGAGCAGAGCCTCCCGGCCGGCCCGCTGAGCGGCGAAGACGAGCTCGTAGAGCTCGATCTGCCAGTCGGCCGGCGTCGTGCCGATCACGAAGGTACGGCCGATCTCGCAACGGTAGCCGCGGTAGTTCGCGCCGAGGCAGACGGAGAGGAAATCCCCCTCCTCCACGCGCCGGTCACCCGGACGGTGTCCTGTTCGCCCCGAGTTGGGGCCGGTGGCGACAGAGGTCGGGAACGCGGGGCCGTCGGCGCCGTGGTCGACCAGACGGCGCTCCAGCTCGAGGGCGAGATGCCGCTCGGTGCGGCCCACGAGGATGGACTCGAGCAGCTCGCCGAGGGCCTGGTCGGTGATCTCCGCCGCGATACGCAGACAGGCGATCTCGTCCTCGTCCTTGACGATCCGCTGCTGCTCGACGGCGAGCCCGAGATCGGCGAAGCGGAGGCGGGGCGCGACGGACCCGAGGGCACGGTGCCGGGCGACCGTGAGGTGGTGCTCCTCGACCGCCAGCGACTCGACGCCCTCCGTGCGCGCCAGCTCGGCGGCGGCGACCGCCGCGTCACCGGCGGACGTCTGCATCACGACGAGCCGCAGCCCTTCGTCCGGCCGTCCGTCGGCGGGATCGCCGGTGGGCGTGCGGGGACAGACGAGCACGTCGTCGGCGGGCCCGAGGAGCAGCACGGCGCCGGGCGGAGCCCCTCCGGCGAGATAGCGGACGTTCGCGGGCCGGGAGATCAGGGCCGCCGCGCTGCCGGTCGCGGCGCATCGATCGCGCAGTCGGCCACGACGGACCCCATACACCTCAGACATTCTTCGAGCGTACGAGCGCGGCGGTCCGCGGGCCCGGTGACGCGGCCGAGCGGGTCCCCGCGGTGCAACGCGTTCCCCCGCGCCCTGACGGCCGTGGGGACCCCCACTTCCCGAAACCGGCCTCCACCCCGGCCTGCCGCCGCGCTCCGCGCCACGTTCCGGGGCTCGAAGGCCGCGCACCGGCGAACGCGCACGTATGGCCACCCGGCCGACGCCGTAGGTCCAGGGGCCCGGACGGGGCCACCGGCCTTCGCGCCTCAGCTCCGCTGGCCCTGGCGTGCAGGGAAGCGACTCCCGGCGAGGGCTGGCCGGGGATGTGAAGGGTCTCAGCCGTCGCAGGCGAGACAGGACCCGGTGGCGTTGACGCCGTCAGGCCGCAGCCCGGAACGTCCCGGGCGGTGTTTTCCACGGCCTGACGGGCGTGGGGAGACACCCAGCGAAGCTGAGTACTCCTCCGTGCGGCGGAGGCATGAGCGGCGCATGCGAAGGGCCGCAGCCGCCGCAGGTGATCCGCAAAACCCGCCCGGCGGGGGCCGTCAGCCGCCGCAGGCGGGGCTCGCGCCGCCACCAGGATGAATGCGCCTGCGGGGCTGGACCCGCCGCTTGGGGCTGGATGCCACGCAGCGGCATCCAGCCCGCCTAAAGGGCGCCGCCCACGGCCGCCAGGCACCGCGCGGAGCGCGGTACGGGGCTGGCTCCGGTTCGGGAAGGGGCGGGGTGGGGAAAAAGGAACGCCGGAGGGGGAGCTGGTACCGGCTACCAGCTCGGAGGGCTCGCGATCGCCCGTGCCAGCACGTCGTCGAGGACGCGCGCCGTCGTCTCCACGTCGTACTTCGAGTTGTCGATGATCGGCAGGCCCGACCCGTACCACCCGGCCATCCGCCCGTGGATCCCGGCGACCTCCTCGTCCGACAGGCGCCGGTTACCGCTGCGCTCCGCGTTGCGTTCGAGGACGATCTCGAGGCCCGGCAGGAGCACCACGGGGAGCAGGCCGGGGCCGACGTGGCGCTTCCAGCCGCCGAGGCCGACGGCGGGGCGGTCGGGGAAGACCGCGTCGTCGAGGATGCAGGAGATGCCGTTCGCCAGGAAGTTACGGGCGGCGAAGCCGCAGGTGCGCCGGGCGAGACGGTACTGGGCCTCGGAGTTGTCGTTCCAGCCCGACTGGGGGTCGGCGAAGCCGGAACACACCCATTCCCGGACGTCGTCGAGGCTGATGTGCGCCGTCGGCACCCGGCGGTGGTTGGCCCAGTGGCGCGCCACCGTGGTCTTTCCCGCACCGGCCGGACCGATCAGGAGCACGGCGAGCATCGCGGTGCCGGTGCCGCTGTCCGCCGGGGGCGGGGCGGGTATGGGGACCAGCCCGCCGGGCGGGAGCTGGATGTGGCCGGTCGTCTCCCGGGAGGGCTGCGGTGGGCCGCCGTGCGGTGCCGGGCCGGGCCGGCGGGGAGGCATCGCGGGCCCCGCGGGGGAGCCCTGCGGGGGCGGCGGCGGAGGTCCGGCGGGCGCCGCGGGCGGCGGCGGTGGCGGTCCCGCGGGAAGCCCCGGGCCGGGGCCCGGGTGCTGTGCACCGTGTATCCATCCGGTCGGTCCCTGCCCCGGTCCGTGGGGCGGCGGCAGCGGAGCCCCCACTGCGTGCTGCATCCGGTGCCACTCCGTCTCGTACGACTGACGCTCTGTCGGACGGCCGACGGCCGCCGTGCTACCGAACGGTACCCTCCCGGTGCCGCTCGGATGTGCGACCGGGCCCGGCCGCCGTAGCGACAACGGTCCGGGGCGGCTCGAAGTGCCCTGCTCCACGCGGCGGCGCGTCAGCCGCCGAGTTCCTCCGCCAGCGCGCGCAGCGCGAGCCGGTAGGAGCCGATGCCGAAGCCGGCCACCGTGCCGCTGGCGACCGCGGCCACCACAGAAGTGTGGCGGAACGCCTCGCGGGTGTACGGGTTGGAGATGTGCACCTCGATGAGCGGGGCCGTGCGCTGGGCGGCGGCGTCGCGCATCCCGTACGAGTAGTGCGTGAAGGCACCGGGGTTGAGAACGACCGGAATTGAACCGTCCGCGGCCTCGTGCAGCCAGCGGATCATCTCGCCCTCGTCGTTCGTCTCACGCACGTCGACGTCGAAGCCGAGCTCCTTGCCGAGGGCCTGGCAGGTGTCCACCAGACCGGCGTAGGAGGTCGCGCCGTAGACGTCCGGCTCGCGGGAGCCGAGGCGGCCGAGGTTGGGGCCGTTGAGCACGAGCACCCGGCGGGTCATGCGGAGACCTCGCCGTAGGCGGCGAGCAGCACGGCCGGGTCGGGGCCCTCGAGCACGGTCGGCTTGCCCAGCCCGTCGAGGACGATGAAGCGCAGCAGGTTGCCGCGGGACTTCTTGTCGACCTTCATGGTCTCCAGCAGCTTGGGCCACTGGTCGCCGCGGTAGGTCAGCGGGAGTCCGACGGACTCGAGGACCGTGCGGTGCCGGTCGGCGGTGGCGTCGTCCAGCCGTCCGGCGAGGCGGCCGAGTTCGGCGGCGAAGACCATGCCGACGGAGACGGCCGCGCCGTGCCGCCACTTGTAGCGCTCGTTCTTCTCGATGGCGTGCGCGAGAGTGTGCCCGTAGTTCAGGATCTCGCGGAGTCCGGACTCCTTGAGGTCGCTGGAGACGACGTCGGCCTTGACCTGGATGGAGCGCACGATCAGCTCGGCCGTGTGCGGACCGGCGGGCGTGCGGGCGCCCTGCGGGTCGGCCTCGACGAGGTCGAGGATGACCGGGTCCGCGATGAAGCCGGCCTTGATGATCTCCGCCATGCCGCTGACGTAGTCGTTGACCGGCAGCGAGTCCAGCGCCGCCAGGTCGCACAGCACACCGGCCGGCGGGTGGAACGCGCCGACGAGGTTCTTGCCCTCCGCGGTGTTGATGCCGGTCTTGCCGCCCACGGCGGCGTCCACCATGCCGAGCACGGTCGTCGGGACGGCGATCCAGCGCACGCCGCGCAGCCAGCTCGCCGCGACGAACCCGGCGAGGTCGGTCGTGGCGCCGCCGCCGACGCCGACGATGACGTCGGTGCGGGTGAAACCGGTCTGGCCGAGCGCCTTCCAGCAGTACGCGGCGACCTCGACGGTCTTGGCCTCCTCCGCGTTCGGCACCTGGATCGCGACGGCCTCGTAGCCCTGATCGGCGAGGTCCGCGCGCAGCGCCTCACCGGTCTCCGCGAGCGCCTCGGGGTGGAGCACCGCCACCCGCTGGGCCCGGGTCCCGATCAGGCCCGGCAGTTCGCCGAGCAGCTGCCGGCCGACCAGCACCTCGTAGGGGTCCGTACCGGCCGTTCCGCCGACCTGGATACGGGTCACTGCCTGGTCAGTCATGCGTCCTTCAGCTCCAGTGCGTCGAGGACCGCCTGTGCGACCTCTTCGGGGGTGCGGTCGTCGGTGGCCACGACGACGCGGGCCACTTCGTTGTAGAGGGGCCGGCGGGCGTCCATCAGCTCGCGCCACTGCCGGCGGGGGTTGACGGCGAGCAGCGGACGGGCCGTGTTGAGCCCGACGCGCTTGACCGCCTCCTCCACGTCCATCGACAGGTAGGCGACGGGCAGGCCGGTGAGGAGCTCGCGGGTCCCCTCGTCGAGGATCGCGCCGCCGCCGAGGGCGAGGACGCCGCCGTGCTCCGCCAGGGCGGACCGGACGGCCGCGCGCTCGAGGTCACGGAAGTGGTCCTCGCCGTCCTCGACGAAGATGTCGGAGATCTCGCGGCCCTCGGCGGCGACGATGTCCGCGTCGGTGTCCCGGAAGGCCACGCCGAGCCGGCCGGCGAGAAGTTCGCCGACCGTGGACTTGCCCGAGCCCATCGGCCCGACGAGGACGATCAGCGGGGCGCTCATCGGATGTGCAGGTTGTCGAGGAACGAGCGGACGTTGCGGCGGGTCTCCGCCACGCTGTCGCCGCCGAACTTCTCCGCGACGGCGTCGGCGAGGACCAGCGCCACCATCGCCTCGGCGACGATGCCCGCGGCGGGCACCGCGCAGACGTCGGAGCGCTGGTGGTGGGCTGCCGCGGGCTCGCCGGTCTCGACGTCGATGGTCCGCAGGGCGCGCGGCACGGTCGCGATCGGCTTCATCGCCGCGCGTACGCGCAGCAGCTCACCGGTGGACATGCCGCCCTCGGTGCCGCCGGACCGGCCGGACGTGCGGCGGATGCCCTCGTCGGTGGACACGATCTCGTCGTGCGCCTGGGAGCCGGGTACGCGGGCCAGGTCGAAGCCGTCGCCGACCTCGACGCCCTTGATGGCCTGGATGCCCATGAGGGCGGCGGCGAGACGCGCGTCGAGCCTGCGGTCCCAGTGGACGTGCGAGCCGAGGCCGACCGGCACGTTGTACGCGAGGACCTCCACCACACCACCGAGGGTGTCGCCGTCCTTGTGGGCCTGGTCGATCTCGGCGACCATCGCCTTGCTCGCGTCGGCGTCCAGGCAGCGGACCGGGTCGGCGTCCAGGCGCTCCTCGTCGGCGGGGACGGGCACGACACCGTACGGGGCCTTGGCCGCGGCCAGTTCGACGACGTGGGAGACGATCTCGATGCCCGTCGTCTCCTTCAGGTACGAGCGGGCCACCGCGCCCAGGGCGACCCGGGCCGCGGTCTCACGGGCGCTCGCGCGCTCCAGGATCGGGCGGGCCTCGTCGAGCGCGTACTTCTGCATACCGGCGAGGTCGGCGTGACCGGGCCGGGGGCGTGTCAGCGGGGCGTTACGGGCCAGCTGGGCGAGCTCGTCGGGGTCGACGGGGTCGGCCGCCATGACCTTCTCCCACTTCGGCCACTCGGTGTTGCCCACCATGACCGCCACCGGCGACCCCATGGTCAGCCCGTGGCGCACGCCGCCGATGAAGGTGACCTCGTCGCGCTCGAACTTCATCCGGGCACCGCGCCCATAGCCGAGGCGCCGCCTCGCGAGGTGGTCCGCCACCATGTCGGTGGTGATCGGCACACCGGCGGGAAGACCCTCCAGCGTCGCCACCAGTGCGGGTCCGTGCGACTCGCCCGCGGTCAGCCAACGCAACCTGCTCAACGGTGCTCCTCATGCTCGCGCCTCAGAACTGCGACGGCGCGACCGGGTGCGCGGCCCTGGCCCGCCTCCCTCGATCCTCCCACGTCCGCGCCCGGCTCCCGGTCACCGGTCCACCTGGCGGACGCCCGTGGACGGCCGGTCCGGAGCGGGTCAGTCGCCGTCGCGGCGCTGCTGGGGCGCGTACGACCCGAGGTGGTCGGCACCGCTCGGCTGCCGCGGAGCCTGCTGGGCGGGCGCGTACGGGCCGAGGTGGGCGGCACCGCTGCCCTGGTTGGTGTAGGCCGGCGGCACCGGCTGGGGGTTGCGTGCCGCGCGGCGCCGCGCGGCCTTCTTGCGGAGCGAGGACACCCAGCCGAGGACGACCAGCAGGATGATCAGGCACACGATCGGGATCTGCAGCCACTCGGGCAGGAACGAGAGGATCCCCTCGACGATGTTCTTGGCGATCGACGCCTGCGGCTGACCGGTTTCCATGGCCGGACTCCCCCTGTGCTGTTGACGTGCTCCTGATCGAACGCGCCGATCCTAGCGGGCTCGGAGCGCGTGCTCACCGGCGGTACGCATCGCCCGCAGCGGCGCGGGTGAGCGGCCCGTCATCTGCTCGACCTGGAACACCGCCTGGTGCACCAGGAGGTCGAGCCCGCCCACGACCCCGCCGCCGTTCTCCGACCAGGCAGCCGCCAGGGCCGTCGGCCACGGGTCGTACAGCACGTCGAAGAGGGTGCCGGGCGCGGCCGGGACCTCGGCCGCGAGGGCGTCGGTCGTGCCGGCGGGCGTGGTGGCGATCACCAGGGGCGCGCGCAGTGCCTCTGCGGCGTCCGCCCAGTCGGCGGTGCGGACATCGACGCCCAGCCGCTCGCCCCAGCCGCGCATCTCGGCGGCCCGCGCCTCGCTGCGCACGTACGCCGTCACCCGGCCGGTGCAGACACGGGCGAGGGCGGCGACCGCGGAGGAGGCGGTGGCGCCCGCTCCGAGGATCGCGGCGGAGTCCACCGTCCCGACACCCCGCTCGCGCAGGGCCGCGATCATGCCGGGGACGTCGGTGTTGTCACCGACGCGTCGGCCGTCCTCGGTGAAGACGACGGTGTTGACGGCCTCGACGGAGGCGGCGGTGTCACTGATCTCGTCGAGCAGCGGGATGATCGCCCGCTTGAGCGGCATCGTCAGCGACAGACCGGCCCACGACCCGTCGAGCTCCGCGACGAAGCCCGGCAGCGCCGCCTCGTCGACCTCGAACCGGTCGTAGGACCAGTCGCCGAGGCCGAGTTCGGCGTAGGCGGCGCGGTGCAGCACCGGGGACAGCGAGTGTGCGATGGGCGAGCCGAGGACGGCCGCACGGCGGGGCGACGCCATCAGTTGCCCCGCGAGTCGTTGAACTTGTCCACCAGCTTCTGGTGCTCGGCGAGCGTCTTCGCGAACTCGGTCTTGTTCATGCCGTCCGTCGCCACGAAGTACAGCCAGCCGTCGTCCGTCGGGTTGAGGGCCGCGGTCAGGGCCTCGTTGCCGGGGTTGCTGATGGGTCCCGGCGTCAGACCCTTCTGGGTGTACGTGTTGTACGGGTCCTGGTTGCTGTTGATCTCGTCCTCAGAGATGTCGATCTTGCTCTGACCCTTGAGGTAGTTGAACGCGGAGTCGAACTGGAGCAGCTGGTTCGTCTCGGTGTTGGCGGGCTTGAGGCGGTTGTAGATGACCTCGGACATCTTGCGGAAGTCGTCGTGCGTCTTGCCCTCGACCTGGACCAGGCTGGCGAGTGTGAGCAGTTCCCACGGGTTCTCGAGGCCGAGGCCCTTGGCCTTGGACTCCAGGCCCGCCTTCTCGTACTCCTGGTTGGCGCGGGAGACCATCTTCTTGAGGATCGTCTCCGGCTTGTCGCCCTGCGAGACCGGGTAGGCGGCCGGGAAGAGGAAGCCCTCGAGCGGGTCCTTGACGTCCTCGTGGTTCTTCGCCCAGTCGGGCAGCCCGAGGCTGTCGGCCTTGGCCTCCGCGACCGACTCCGTCGTTCCCGGCTTGAGCTTGAGCTTCTTGTCGATCGACGTGTAGACGGTGGCGTTGCGGGTGCCCTCGGGGATCGTCAGGTTGTTGCGGCTCGCGGGGTTGAGCATCGACTCGACCGCGCTCTCGGCCGACTGCTCCTTCTTCAGGAGGTAGACGCCGTCCTGGATCGTGCCGCCCTTGGGGTTCTTGGCCTGGGCGGAGACGAACGCGTCGACGCTCTTGACCACGCCGAGTTCTTTGAGGATGTTCCCGATCTCGCTGCCCGTGGCGCCCTTGGGGATCTTCACCTCGACGGTCTCGGCGACGCCGGTGCCCTCGAAGTCCTCAGGCTCGCCGAACTGGCCCTGGACGAACTGGTAGCCGAAGTAGCCGACGGTCCCGAGGCCGCCCACGAGGACCGCGGCGACCACCAGGCAGGCCAGGCCGTTGCGGCCGCCCTTCTTCTTCGTTCCCTTGCCACGGCGGTCGCGACCGGCACCGTCGCCGCCGCCACGCGCGTCCTCGTCGTAACCGTCGTCCTCGTCACGGCTGTCGTCGCCGGTGAAGAAGGGGTGGGTCTCCTCCTGCTGGGCCTCGGCCTCCCAGTCGGTGGCCGGCTCCGGCTCGGCGCGGCGCCGGCCGGGGGGCTGCGGCGGCGGGTAGGCGTCGGGCGTGCCGTAGTAGTCGGCTTCCTGGCGGGTGGTGTACCCGGCGGGCTCGCCGCCGTAGGTGGCCGAGGGGTCGGTGCCGTACGGCACCGCGGAGTGCTGGCCGGTGTCCCAGCCGCCGTCGTGCGGCTGTTGCCGCTGGTTCCCGGACTGCTGCTGGTACGGGTCCTGGTACTGCTGCTGACCGCCCTGCTGGTACGGGTCCTGGTACCGGCCCTGCCCCGTGTCGTACTGGCCCTGACCGGTGTCGTACTGACCCTGGGCGTACTGCCCCTGCCCCGTGTCGTACCGGCCCTGACCGGTGTCGTACTGACCCTGGGCGTACTGGCCCTGACCGGTGTCGTACTGACCCTGCCCGTACTGGTACTGGTCCTGCTGGTACTGGTCCTGCTGGCCCTGCTGGTACTGGTCCTGCTGCGCCTGCGGGTACTGCTGCTGCTGCGGTTCGCCGGCATACGGAGCATGACCGGCCGCGGGCTGCTGTCCTCCCCACCCCTGGTCCCCGTACAAGGGGTCCTCAGGGTGCCACGGTTCGGAGCCGGGGCCCCGGCCATACTCAGTCATCGATCCCCTAGGGCCGCGAGACGGCGCGGAACGTTCCGCCTCTTTTCTGTGCGGCGGCTGTTCGAACACCGCCGCATCGCGCGGAACGTTACCGTATCGCGATCAGACAATCGGTTCGACGCCCTCGCCCGGGGCATTGCCTGACGCCCGTTCGGACTCCAGAGCGTTCTGAAGGATCACCACAGCGGCAGCCTGGTCGATGACGGACCTGCCCTTTTTGGACTTCACGCCCGAAGCGCGCAGTCCCTGAGTGGCCGTCACTGTGGTCATCCTCTCGTCGACCAACCGGACGGGCACCGGCTTGACGCCCTGTGCGAGCGTCTGTGCGAAACTCCGGATCTTCTTGGCCGCCGGGCCTTCCCGTCCGCTGAGGGAACGGGGCAGGCCGACCACGACCTCGATGGGCTCGTACTCCTCCACCAGTTGGCGCAGCCGCCGGTGGGCGGCCGGGACGTCACGTCCCGGCACGGTCTCCACCGGTGTGGCGAGGAGCCCGTCGGGGTCGCACGAGGCGACCCCGATCCGGGCGTCCCCGACGTCGATCGCGAGGCGACGTCCGCGGCGCATCTGCGGCCTGTCCTCGGTCACGCGGTCTCGAGGACGAGGCGCTCGACGGCGGCCACGGCGTCGCCGATGGCGTCCGGGTTCTGGCCGCCGCCCTGGGCGACGTCCGGCTTGCCGCCTCCGCCGCCGCCCAGCGTCTTGGCGGCGGTGCGGACCAGGTCGCCGGCCTTGAGGCCACGCTCGCGGGCGGCCTCGTTGGTGGCGATGACCGTGAGCGGACGGCCGTTGGCCGTCGTGAAGACGGCCACGACGGCCGGACGGTCGGCCGCCCCCGACTTCTGATCCAGCCGGCCGCGCACGTCGAGGACCAGCTTGCGCAGGTCGTCCGCGGACGTGCCGTCCGGGACGGTGCCCGTGACCAGGGCGACGCCGCGGACGTCCTTGGCGCCCTCGGCGAGCCCGGCGGCGGCGCCGAGCACCTTCTCCGCGCGGAACTTCTCGATCTCCTTCTCGGCGTCCTTCAGCTTGCCGAGCATGGCGGCGATCTTCTCCGGCAGCTCCTCGGAGCGGCCCTTGACCAGCTCCTGGAGCTGGGCGACGACCGTGTGCTCCTTGGCGAGGAAGTTGTACGCGTCGACGCCGACGAGGGCCTCGACCCGGCGCACGCCGGAACCGATGGAGGACTCGCCGAGCAGCTTCACCAGACCGAGCTGGGCGGTGTTGTGGACGTGCGTGCCGCCGCACAGCTCCTTGGAGAAGTCGCCGATGGTCACGACGCGCACGCGCTCGCCGTACTTCTCGCCGAACTCGGCGATGGCGCCTTGCTTCTTGGCCTCGTCGATGCTCATGACCTCGGCGTGCACGTCGAGTTCACGGGCGAGGACCTCGTTGATCTTCTGCTCGACGTCCGTGAGGACCGTGCCGGGGACGGCGTTCGGCGAGCCGAAGTCGAAGCGGAAGCGGCCGGGCGAGTTCTCCGAGCCGGCCTGGGCGGCCGTCGGGCCGAGAGCGTCGCGCAGGGCCTGGTGGGTCAGGTGGGTGGCGCTGTGGGCGCGGGCGATGGCCCGCCGGCGGCGTACGTCGATGACGGCGTAGGCGGAGGCGCCGACGGTGACCTCGCCGACCTGGACGACACCCTTGTGGACGCTGACGCCCGGCACCGGCTGCTGCACGTCGCGGACCTGGATGACGGCGCCCGAGTGCAGCTTGATCCGGCCCTGGTCGGCGAGCTGACCGCCGCCCTCGGCGTAGAACGGCGTGCGGTCGAGGACGACCTCGACCTCGTCGCCCTCGGAGGCGGCCGGGGAGGAGACACCGTCGACGAGCAGGCCGACGACGGTGGACTCGCCCTCGGTGGAGGTGTAGCCGGTGAACTCGGTGCTGCCCGAGCTGTCGGCGATCTCGCGGTAGGCCGTGAGGTTGGCGTGGCCGGTCTTCTTGGCCTTGGCGTCGGCCTTGGCCTTGTCCCGCTGCTCCTTCATCAGGCGGCGGAAGCCGTCCTCGTCCACGGTCAGGCCCTGCTCGGCGGCCATCTCGAGGGTGAGGTCGATGGGGAAGCCCCAGGTGTCGTGGAGCAGGAAGGCCTTGTCGCCGGGCAGGACGGTGCCGCCCTTGGCCTTGGTCTCCGTGACGGCGGTGTCGAGGATGTTGGTGCCGCTCTTGAGGGCCTTGAGGAAGGCGGCCTCCTCGGCGAGGGCGACGGTCTCGATCCGCTTGCGGTCGGTGATCAGCTCCGGGTACTGCTGCCCCATGGTGTCGATCACGACGTCGACGAGGTCCTTGACGACCGGGCCGGTGGCGCCCATCAGACGCATGTTGCGGATGGCGCGGCGCATGATGCGGCGCAGCACGTAGCCGCGGCCCTCGTTGCCGGGGGTGACGCCGTCGCCGATGAGCATCGTGGAGGTGCGGATGTGGTCGGCGACCACACGCATGGAGACGTCCGACTCGTGCTTGTCGCCGTAGCGGACGCCGGTCAGCTCCGTGGCCTTGTCCATGACGACGCGCAGGGTGTCGGTCTCGTACATGTTCCGCACGCCCTGAAGGATCATGGCGAGACGCTCGAGGCCGAGACCGGTGTCGATGTTCTTGCTCGGCAGGTCCCCGAGGATCGGGAAGTCCTCCTTGCCGTCGCCGGCGCCGCGCTCGTACTGCATGAAGACCAGGTTCCAGATCTCCACGTAGCGCTCGTCGTTGACGGCGGGGCCGCCCTCGGGGCCGAACTCCGGACCGCGGTCGTAGTTGATCTCGGAGCAGGGTCCGCAGGGGCCGGGGACGCCCATCGACCAGAAGTTGTCCTTCTTGCCGAGGCGCTGGATGCGCTCGGCGGGCACGCCGATCTTCTCGCGCCAGATCTGCTCGGCCTCGTCGTCGTCGAGGTAGACGGTGATCCAGAGCTTCTCCGGCTCGAGGCCGTAACCGCCCTTGTCCTGGGGGCTGGTGAGCAGCTCCCAGGCAAGCTCGATGGCGCCTTCCTTGAAGTAGTCGCCGAAGGAGAAGTTGCCGCACATCTGGAAGAACGTGCCGTGGCGGGTGGTCTTGCCGACCTCTTCGATGTCCGGCGTGCGCACGCACTTCTGGACGCTGGTCACGCGCGGGGCGGGCGGCTTGACCTCACCGAGGAAGTACGGCTTGAAGGGGACCATGCCCGCGGGGACGAGGAGCAGAGTCGGGTCGTCCGCGATGAGCGACGCCGAAGGCACGACGGTGTGCCCGCGCTCCTCGAAGAAGCTCAGCCAGCGGCGGCGGATTTCAGCCGACTCCATCAGTGGTCCTCATTCCGGTTGTACGAATGCTCGCCGTGCGGCTCTTCGCCGTGCGGCTGCTCGGTGTTCGAATGCTTGCGGTGCGACTTCCCGCCCGGCTTCCCGCCGTGCAGGTACGTGATCTGCGCGGGCTCCCCCCGCCCGACCGCCGCCCGCCCCCGCTGGGCCGGCAGCTCGCCGTCGACGGGGGCGTGCAGCCCCAGCACCTCGGCGAGTTCGCCCTCGCGCTGCACCATCCCGGCGCGGACGTCGAGCGCGAAGTCCTTGAGCTTGTGGCCCGCGTCGACGGCCTTGTTCGCGGCCTGGGCGGCGAGGCTCTCCGGGGTGAGCTGCTTGAGCTTGCGGTTGACCTTGGTGGTGGCCCAGACACCGGCTGCTGCGCCGGCGGTGAACCAGAACGTGCGGCGGAACATGGTGCTTCAGCCCTTCCGGTTCCAGCGCCGGGCGGCCGGCACGGTGCGGCCGACGATCACCGAACGGCGCGACGGCGCGGCGGGCTTGTCGTCGCCCTTGCGGCTCATGGCGCGGCGGACGCCGTAGCCGAAGGCGGCCACCTTGACCAGCGGGCCGCCGAACGTGGAGGCGACCGTCGTGGAGAGCGCGGAGGCGTTGGAGGTGACCTCCTGGACGTCGGTCGCGATGGCGTCCACCCGCTCGAGCTGGGTCTGCGCGGAGCGCACGGTCGCCGAGGCGTCGGCCAGCAGGGGCACCGCCTGTTCGGTCACGTCCGCCACGAGTTCGGTGGTCGCCTTGAGCGTCTGGGCCAGCCTCACGAGCACCACGGCGAGGAAGGAGACCAAGATCGCCCAGAAGACGGCCACCAGAATCCCGGCAACCTCTCCACCGGTCACTGCGCACCGCTCTCTGCATCGTCTTCGGGTGTACGGGAAATCGCCCTCCGAGCCTATCGCGCCCTCGACGGCGGCCCGTACCGCATTACCGGCGTGCTCCGGGAAGGTTGTCCGGGCCGATTGTACGCAGTGCTTACGCATGAGTACGCTGCGTGTCCTATGCGACGTCGCCACAGCAGTCTTCCCGCGGAACTGAACCGTTTCGTGGGTCGCAACGACGAGTTGACCGCGCTCATCGGCGCCCTCGACGACTCCCGTCTGATCACCGTCGTCGGACCGGGCGGCGTCGGCAAGTCCCGTCTGGCGGTGCATGCCGCGGCGGCCGTGCAGAATCGGTACGCCGACGGGGTGCGCCTGTGCGAGCTGTCCCTGTTACGGGACCCTGATCTGCTGGCCCACGCCATGGCGGAGACGCTCGGCGTCACCGACCACACCACCAGGCCGCCCCGGGAGGTCGTGACCGACGAACTCGCGGGCGCCAGCCTGCTGCTCGTCGTGGACGGCTTCGAGCAGATCGTCGACGCGTGCGCGGAGCTCGTACGGGACGTACTGCGCCGCGCTCCCGGTGTGCAGGTCCTCGCGGTGGGCCGCAGACCGCTGCGGCTCGACGGGGAGCAGATCTTCGAGCTGGCCTCGATGACGGAGGAGGACGCCGCGGCGCTCTTCGAGGCCCGAGCCGCGGCCGTGCTGCCGAACCACCGTGCCACCGACGCCGAGCGGCCCGCGGTCCTCGAAGTGTGCCGCCGCCTCGAACACATCCCGCTGGCGCTCGAACTCGCCGCCGGACGCCTGCCGGCGCTCTCCCTCGACCAGCTGCTGCACCGGCTCGACGACCGCTTCGCACTGCTCACCGGCGGCTGCCGGGGCGCCCTGCCGCGCCATCGCACCCTGCGCACCGCCGTCGGCTGGAGCCATGAACTGTGCTCACCGGAGGAACGGCTGCTGTGGGCCCGGCTGTCGGTCTTCGCCGGACAGTTCGACCTGGACGCCGTCGAGTACATCTGCACCGGCCCGGAGCTGCCCGCCGACGGTGTCCTCGACGTGCTCGGCGAGCTGGTCGCCCAGTCCGTGGTCTGCCGCGAGGAGACGCCGGCCGGGCTGCGTTACCGCCTGCTGGACACGGTCCGTGAGTACGGGGCGGAGTGGCTTCGCGCGATCGGCGACGCGGAGCGGCTGCGCAGACGGCACCGCGACTGGTACATGGGGCTCGCCACCTGGTGCGAGCTGGAGTGGTTCAGCCCCCGCCAGGCGGAGGTGGCGGCCTGCGCGGACAGCGCGCTCCCCAATCTGCGGGCAGCCCTCGAACTGTGCCTGGAACAACCGGAGGACGCGCATCTGGGGCGGCATCTGGCGGGGACCCTCTGGTTCTACTGGGTCGGCTGCGGCCGGCTCGCCGAGGGCCGGCACTGGCTCGACCGGTGCCTCTCCCACGACTCGGGGCACGAGGAGACACGGCTCAAGGCGCTGTGGGTGCTCGGCTACGTGGCGATCCTGCAGGGCGACCCGGCGGCCGCGGCGGCCGCGCTGCACGAGTGCGCCGAGCGGGCGGACCGGGCGGGGGACCCGCTCGCCGCCGCCTACGCGACGCACCGCAAGGGCTGCCTCGCGCTGCTCGCCGACGAGATGCCGCGCGCCGAGCGGCTGCTGCGCTCGGCACTCGCCTCCTACGAGGAGCTGGGCGAGCTCAACAGCAATGTCCTGATGGGCCGGGTCGAGCTGGCGATGACGCTGGTCTTCCAGGACCGGCTGGACGCGGCGGTGGTGCTGTGCGAGGCCGTCAAGGAGGTCTGCGAGGACCACGGCGAGCAGTGGGCCCGCGCGTACGCGCTCTACGTGCTCGCCTATGCGGCCTGGGAGTCGGACACGTACGACCACGCGCGGGAGCTGCTGAACGAGTGCGTCGCCATCGACCACCGGTTCAACGACCTCGTCGGCCTGGTCCTGGCCCTCGAGCTGCTGGCCCTGGTGACGGCGAGCGAGGGGGACCCGGCGGAGGCGGCGGTCCTTCAGGGCGCGGCGGCCACGCTCTGGGGCTCGGTGGGTCCTTCCCTGTTCGGCTCCAGCTACTTCGGTGCGCCGCGGGCCCTGTCCGAGGAGCGGGCAAGAGGGCTGCTGGGCGACGAGCGGTTCGAGGAATGCGTACGCGACGGGCGCGGACTGTCCCTCGACGAGGCGGTGCGGCGTGCCCTCGCGGCGCCGAAGAAGCCGCGGCCGGGACTGGTCGGGACCCAGCGGGTACGGCCCCGGGAAACGCGGGAGCCCGCCGGCTCCCCCACCGGGAACGGCGGGGAAGCGGCGGGCTGAAGCGCTGCGAGCGGCCGGCTCTCCCGGCTACTGCCGGGAGGGGCCGCCAGGATCAGCGGGCGTAGTACTCGACGACGAGCTGCTCGTCGCAGATGACCGGAACTTCCTTGCGCTGCGGGTCACGGTCCAGGCGGAACGCCAGGGCCTTGAGGTTGACCTGCAGGTAGCGCGGGGTCTCGCCGTCGGCGGCGAAGCCACCCTCGCGGGCGACCTGGAAGAGGGTCTTCTCGCGGGAGCGCTCGCGGACCATCACGACGTCGTCGGGACGGACGCGGAACGACGGCTTGTCGACCTTGCCACCGTTGACCTCGATGTGGCCGTGGACGACCATCTGACGGGCCTGGTAGATGGTGCGGGCGATGCCCGAACGCAGGACCAGGGCGTCGAGGCGGCGCTCGAGCTCGATGACCAGCGCCTCGCCGGTCTTGCCCTCGGCCTTACGCGCGCGGTCGTAGGCGCGGGCCATCTGCTTCTCGCTGATGTCGTACTGCGCACGCAGGCGCTGCTTCTCGAGCAGACGGACCTTGTAGTCCGAGTTCTGCTTGCGGCCACGGCCGTGCTCGCCCGGGGGGTAGGGGCGGGCTTCGAAGTACTTGACAGCCTTCGGCGTCAGCGCGATACCGAGCGCACGCGACTTCTTGACCTTGGGACGCGACTGGTTAGGCACGTTCTCCAGACCTCCGTTGTAGGTTAGGTTAGGCTCACCTTACTCAAGGAGATCGCATGTCTCGCCCTGGGAACACCAAGCGCATCACGGACAGCACAAACAACGCCGATGCCTCTTCGGGCATCGAGGTGACGGAGGTCCGATCAGCTCATGGTCAGCCGCGTCCCAGCGGGCTTGAAATCACTCGGATGCCGTCAGCAGCCGAGCGCACACGAACTCTCGTACAGAGTACATGCTCAGCGGTACTGCTCGTCCCGGGGCTGGAGGGCGCCCGCCCGGAGCAGTTGAGCCCCCGCGCCAGGGCGGTCGGTACCGACGGCGAGGTCTTCATGCTGTTCGCCGCCGACTCCCCCGCCGTGCGGGCCGCGACCCACGCACAGGACGACGAGTTGTCGGCGGTGCTGGAGCTCACCGACGTCGCGCCCGTCGCCGTGCGCGATCGTATCCGGGGCCGCGCCTGGGTCTCCGGCTGGCTGACCAGCGTCCCCGGCCTCGCCGCCGAGCCCGGCTGCATGATGCTGCGCCTCGAGGTCGGCGAGGCGAGCGTCGACGACCTGTGGGGCGCCGCCCGCGTGGAACCCGATGAGTTCGCGCACGCGGCCGTCGACCCGCTCGTCTCCCACGAGACCGAACTGCTCCAGCATCTGCACTCCGCGCACAGCGACCAGGTGCAGGCGCTGGGCTCACTGCTCGGCGAGCGGGAAGGGACGGCCGCAGAGGAAGGACGGCGAGCGGTACCGCTGGCGCTGGACCGGTTCGGGCTGCGGGTGCGGTTCACCGGCGAGCGCTGCTTCGACGCCCGCTTCGACTTCCCCTCACCCGTGGCGGACGTCACGGAGCTGCGCCGCGCGATGCACACCCTCTTCGAGGCGGCGTCCCACTGACGCCGCTCAGTCCTCCTCGCCGCGCAGGCGCTCGCGCACCTTCTCCACCACGTCCGCGTAGCGCGCCTCCGCGCCGTAGCGCGTCGGTTCGTAGTACCGCTTGCCGTGGACGGCGTCCGGTGCGTACTGCTGGGCCGCGATACCGCCGGGGACGTCGTGCGGATAGACGTAGCCCTGGGCGTGGCCCAGTTTCGCGGCCCCCTTGTAGTGGCCGTCGCGCAGATGACGCGGGACCGGCCCGGCCAGGCCGTTGCGCACGTCCTGCTGGGCGGCGGAGATCGCCGTCGTCGCCGCGTTGGACTTGGGGGCGAGCGCGAGGGCGATCGTGGCGTGGCTGAGGGTCAGCGCCGCCTCGGGGAAACCGATCATGGCGACGGCCTGGGCCGCCGCCACCGCCGTCGGCAGCGCCGTCGGATCGGCCAGACCGATGTCCTCGCTCGCCGAGATCATCAGCCGCCGGGCGATGAACCGCGGATCCTCCCCGGCCTCGATCATCCGCGCCAGATAGTGCAGCGCCGCGTCCACGTCGGAACCGCGGATGGACTTGATGAGCGCGCTGGCGACGTCGTAGTGCTGATCGCCGTCGCGGTCGTACTTCACCGCCGCCCGGTCGACCGTCTCCTCCACGGTCACCAGGCTGATCCCCTCCTCGCCCTTGTCGAGGGCCGCACCGGCCGCGGCCTCCAGGGCCGTCAGTGCCCGGCGGGCGTCGCCGCCCGCGATGCGCAGCAGATGCGCCTCCGCCTCCTCGGGGAGCGACACGGCGCCGCCGAGGCCCCGCTCCTCGGTGAGCGCCCGGCGCAGCAGACCGCGCACGTCGTCGTCGGTCAGCGGCTCCAGGGTGAGCAGCAGCGAACGGGAGAGGAGCGGGGAGATCACCGAGAAGTACGGATTCTCGGTGGTGGCCGCGATCAGCGTGACCCAGCGGTTCTCGACCGCGGGCAGCAGCGAGTCCTGCTGGGCCTTGGAGAAGCGGTGGATCTCGTCGAGGAAGAGGACGGTCTCCTTGCCGAAGCCGCCGGCGGCGCGCTTGGCGCCCTCGATGACGGCCCGGACCTCCTTGACGCCCGCGGTGATCGCGGAGAGCTCGACGAAGCGCTTGTTCGTCGCCTTGGAGACCACGTAGGCCAGCGTGGTCTTGCCCGTGCCGGGCGGGCCCCAGAGGATCACGGACGAGACGCCGGCCGGCCCTCCCCCGCCGCCTTCCCCGACCAGGCGGCGCAGCGGTGAACCGGGCTTGAGCAGATGCCGCTGGCCGACGACCTCGTCGAGGGTGCGCGGGCGCATCCGGACCGCCAGTGGACTGCTGGTCGGGTCCTTCTCCTGGCGTTCTTCGGCTGCGGCGGTAAAGAGGTCGGGCTCCACGCTGTGAAGCCTATGTCAGCCCACTGACAGCGCCGGCTCCGGTCAGGAGGTCCAGAAGTCCCACCAGCGGGTCAGGATCAGCATGCCGATCACACCGGTGTGCAGGACGGGCAGCACCCAGGTGAACTCGTCGAGGAAGCCGCGCAGCCAGGCCGGCGCGGGCAGCAGTCCGTGGCGGACGTTGTGCGAGGTCACGTACCAGAACATGAAGATCGTGGCGACCCAGGCCAGGCAGCACCACAGGCACAGCGCGTTGATCTCGTACAGCGACTGCTGCATCAGCCAGGTGCAGAATCCGACACCGAAGAGGGTGCCCGCGTTGAAGGTCAGCCAGTACCAGCGGCGGAACCGGGCGCCGGCGAGCAGGCTCATGCCGACGCAGACCACGATGCCGTAGGTCACCAGGCCGAGCATCGGGTTCGGGAAACCGAAGGCCGCGGCCTGGTCGCTCTCCATGACGCTGCCGCAGGAGACCACCGGATTGAGGCTGCACCCCGGGGTGAAGGTGGTGCCGGCGATCTTCGCCTCGAGGATCTTGAACTTGTCGATCGTGATGACCCACGCGGCCAGCACACCGGCGGCGCCGGTGACGACGAGCAGCCAGGCGAAGGCCCTGCCGGCGCCGACCCCGCGCCCACCGGGCGCGTCATCGTCGGTGGGCACGTCTTTGGCCGCTGCACTCGTCATTTCGCCGTTCCATCGCTCCGGGGCTGCTGGGCACGGCCATTCTGCCGCACCGCTACGGATCCTCTCCGTTCGATCCGGATAAGGAAGATCCGGTCGGGCCGGCCCGCCGGACCCGTAACAGCGCGGGGGCCCGGGGCAGTTGTCCGCCCCGGGCCCCCGCGACCGCCGTTGCCGGCCGGGCCGCGCAGCGTCTCAGCCGAGCAGGGCGCGCAGCCGGGTGAGGACCTCGGCGACGGGCACCGGCTCCTGCTCGCCCGACTCCATGTCCTTGAGCTGGACCACGCCGTCGGCGAGATCACGCTCGCCGGCGACGATCGCGTACCGGGCGCCGCTGCGGTTCGCGTTCTTCATCGCGCCCTTGAGGCCCTTCCCGCCGTACGAGAAGTCGGCCGCGACGCCCGCCTTGCGCAGGTCGGTCACGATGCCGAACAGCACGCGCCTGGCCTCGTCGCCCAACGGCACCGCGTACACGCTGGTGGCGGCCGGGATGTCGAGCTCGACGCCCTCCGCCTCCAGCGCGAGGACCGTGCGGTCCACGCCGAGCGCCCAGCCGACGGACGGCAGCGCGGGGCCGCCGATCATCTCGGACAGGCCGTCGTAACGGCCGCCGCCGCCCACCGCGGACTGCGAACCGAGACCGCCGTGGACGAACTCGAAGGTCGTGCGCGTGTAGTAGTCGAGGCCACGCACCAGCTTCTCGTCGTCCTCGAAGGCGACGCCCGCCGCGGTCAGCAGCTCACGCACCTGCTCGTGGTACGCCTTGCACGCGTCGCACAGGTAGTCGCGCAGCATGGGGGCGCCGGCCAGCTGCTTCTGCACCGCGTCGCGCTTGTCGTCGAGGACCCGCAGCGGGTTGATCTCGATACGGCGGCGGGTGTCGTCGTCGAGGTCGAGGTCGCGCAGGAAGTTCTGCAGGGCCTCGCGGTAGACGGGACGGCACTCCTTGTCGCCGAGCGAGTTGAGCAGGATGCGGAATTCGCGCAGACCGAGCGAGCGGTACGCCTGGTCGGCCAGGATGATCAGCTCGGCGTCCAGCGCCGGGTCCTCGGCGCCGATCGCTTCGGCGCCGACCTGGGAGAAGTGCCGGTAGCGGCCGGCCTGCGGCTGCTCGTACCGGTAGTACGAGCCCGAGTACCAGAGCTTGACCGGAAGATTGCCCTGCCGGTGCAGGTTCGCCTCCAGCGCGGCGCGCAGCACGGACGCCGTGCCCTCGGGCCTCAGTGCCAGCTTGTCGCCGCCCTTGGTCTCGAAGGCGTACATCTCCTTGGTCACGATGTCGGTGGACTCACCGACACCGCGCGCGAACAGCTCGACGTTCTCGAAGCCGGGGGTCTCGACGTAGCCGTAGCCGGAGTTTCGCAGCGGGGCCGCGATGGCCTCGCGCACCGCGAGGAACGTCGCGGAGCGCGGCGGAAGCAGGTCGTACGTGCCTTTGGGGGCCTGGAAGGTATTCACCTGTGGAGTCTCGTCACATTCCTCGTCGGGGAGCGGGCCGACCGCTCCCTTGGCCGGCGGCCACTTCCCGCAGATACGGGTTGGTGGCGCGCTCGCGGCCGATGGTCGTCTGGGGGCCGTGGCCGGACAGCACCACGGTCGAGTCGTCGAGGGGCAGGCACACCCGTGCCAGCGACTCGAGCATCTCGTCCATGTCGCCGCCGGGCAGGTCCGTGCGTCCGATGGAGCCGGCGAACAGCAGGTCGCCCGAGAAGAAGACGGACGGGACGTCCGCCGACTCGGGCATCTTGAAGGTCACCGACCCCTTGGTATGGCCGGGCGCGTGCGAGACGGAGAAATCGAGGCCCGCCAGGCTGAGCGCGGCGCCGTCGGTGAGCTCCTTGACGTCGTCGGGCTCCCCGACGGTGAGCTCGCCCATGAGCGGCATCCCGATGGAGCGGCCGAGTGCCTTCTCCGGGTCGCTCATCATGTAGCGGTCCTCGGGGTGGATCCAGGCCGGGACGTCATGGGCGCCGCACACAGGGACGACGGACGCGACGTGGTCGATGTGCCCATGGGTGAGGACGACGGCGACAGGCTTGAGCCGATGCTTCTTCAGCGCTTCCTCGACACCCTCGGTGGCCTGGTGGCCCGGGTCGATGATCACGCACTCCTCGCCTGCGGCGGGGGCGACCAGATAGCAGTTGGTCCCCCAGGCCCCGGCGGGGAACCCGGCAATAAGCACGATCGTCCTCAGTTCGGTCGTCGTCGGTCGGCCGCTGCGTGGTTTGCAGTGGATTGCAGCAGATCAGAGCCTACCGGCGCTGCTCATCACACAGCCAACCCGTATACGGTACGGGGCAAGCCCGGCGGTCGGCCTCATCCGACGTACGCGCCTTGAACGACCTTCGACCCACGAGTTACAAGGAGAAGACCCGGTGGTCAGCAGCGATCAGCGACGGCGGCAGCTCGCCAGGGAGAAGTTCGAGCGCCAGCAGCAGCGCAGGGAGCAGGCGCGGAAGAAGGCCAAGGTCCGCAACTCCGTGATCGCGGCGGCGCTCGCCGTGGTGCTCGCGGGCGGCGGCGCCGTCTACGCGCTGGGCCTCACCGGGGAGGACAAGAAGGACGACGCCGCGCCGCTCGATCCCCCGCCGAGCGCCTCCCCTTCCGAGAGCAGCACGCCGGCACCGGCGATGGCGATCGACAAGAAGGCCAAGTACTCCTTCCAGCTCAAGACCGACCAGGGTGACATCGCGATCGCGATGGACGCCGCGAAGACGCCGCACACGGTCAACTCGTTCAAGTCGCTGGCGGACAAGGGCTACTTCGACGGCACGAAGTGTCACCGTCTGACCACCCAGAACATCTTCGTGCTGCAGTGCGGCGACCCGAAGGGCGACGGCACCGGCGGTCCCGGTTACACGATCCCCGACGAGAACCTCGACGCGCTCGGCAAGGCAGGCGCCGACGGCACGGTCACGTTCCCGGCGGGCACGGTCGCGATGGCGAACACCAGCCAGCCCGACTCGGGCGGCAGCCAGTTCTTCCTCGTCTACAAGGACACCAAACTTCCGCCCACGTACACGCCGTTCGGCACCATGGACGCGAAGAGCCTCAAGGCCGTTCAGGACGTGGCGAAGGCAGGCGTCGAGGGCGGCGGCGCGGACGGTCCGCCGAAGAAGGCCGTGACCATCGAGAAGGCCACCGTTCCGAAGGTGTAGCCGGGCAATTTCGGCCGCGCTGAGTGCGGACAGCCGGGTGGCCGGTCGCCTAGATTGGGCGTTGTACGGCGCGTGCTGGACGCGCGCCGTGGAGGGCGGGCGAGGCCCGTCCGGGAAACTGTGGACGATGCCCGGGGGACGAACCCCTCGTCGGCATCAGGTTGAGGAGGCGCTGTGAGCAGCGACCCGTGGGGCCGCGTCGACGAGACGGGCACCGTGTACGTGCGTACTGCCGAGGGCGAGCAGGTCGTCGGATCGTGGCAGGCCGGGACTCCAGAGGAGGCTCTGGCCTACTTCGAGCGCAAGTACGAGGGCCTGGTGGTCGAGATCGGCCTCCTCGAGCGGCGCGTGAAGACCACCGACCTGTCGGCCAAGGACGCCCAGGCCGCCATCGACCATCTGCGTCAGCAGGTGGACGAGCACCACGCGGTGGGCGACCTCCAGGCACTCCGGGTGCGGCTCGACGCACTCGTGGCGACGGTCGAGAAGCGCCGTGAGGAGCGAAAGGCACAGCGGGCGAAGCAGACCGACGAGGCACGCAAGGCCAAGGAGGCCCTGGTCGCCGAGGCGGAGGAGCTGGCCCAGAGCGAGCAGTGGCGGTCGGCGGGCGAGCGGCTGCGTGCGCTGGTGGACACCTGGAAGGGCCTGCCCCGGCTCGACCGGAAGTCCGACGACGAACTGTGGCACCGGTTCTCGCACGCGCGCTCCGCGTTCTCCAAGCGCCGCAAGGCGCACTTCGCGTCGCTGGACGCGCAGCGCGAGGAGGCCCGCAGGACGAAGGAGAAGCTGGTCGCGGAGGCCGAGGCGCTCTCCGGTTCCACGGACTGGGGTGTCACGGCGGCCCGGTACCGGGACCTGATGGCGCAGTGGAAGGCCGCCGGCCGTGCCCAGCGCGAGGCCGAGGACGATCTGTGGAACCGCTTCCGCGGCGCCCAGGACGTGTTCTTCGCCGCCCGCAGCGGCGTCTTCGCCGAGCGGGACGCCGAGCAGACGGAGAACCTCAAGCTCAAGGAGGAGCTCGCGGCCGAGGCGGAGAAGCTGGTGCCGGTGACCGACCTGAAGGCCGCCCGTGCCGCCTTCCGTTCGATCAACGAGCGCTGGGAGGCCATCGGCCATGTGCCGCGGGACGCCCGTCCCAAGGTCGAGGGCCGGATGCACGCCGTGGAGCGGGCCCTGCAGGAGTCCGAGGAGAACGAGTGGCGCCGGACGAACCCGGAGGCGCGTGCGCGTGCCGAGGGTCTGACGGGCCAGCTCCAGGCAGCCGTCGACAAGCTGCGCGGCCAGATCGACGCCGCCCGCGCGTCGGGCAACAACGCACGGGCCGACAAGCTCGCCAAGGAGCTCGAGGGTCGTCAGGCGCTGCTGGACCAGGCGCTGAAGGGCCTGCACGAGTTCGGGGGCTGAGGCCCGGCCGTCCGTGAGTGACGAAGGCCCCGCGCAAGTGGCGCGGGGCCTTCGTCGTGCTCGGGGGCCGGATCGGGGTCGTCGTGCTCGCGGTGCGGGCCCTCCCCCTCGGTCCTACGGTCGTCGTGCCGAGGTCACTCGGTAGACGTCGTAGACGCCCTCCACGCCTCGAACGGCCTTCAGGACATGGCCCAGGTGCTTGGGGTCGCCCATCTCGAAGGTGAAGCGTGAGGTGGCCACCCGGTCGCGGGAGGTCTGCACGGCCGCCGAGAGGATGTTGACGTGCTGGTCGGAGAGGACCCGGGTCACGTCGGACAGCAGACGGGACCGGTCGAGTGCCTCGACCTGGATGGCGACGAGGAACACCGACGACTGGGTCGGGGCCCATTCGACGTCGAGGATCCGCTCGGGCTGCTGCGAGAGCGAGTCGACGTTGACGCAGTCCGCGCGGTGTACGGACACGCCGCTGCCGCGGGTGACGAACCCGATGATCGGGTCGCCCGGCACCGGTGTGCAGCAGCGGGCCAGTTTCACCCACACGTCCTCGACGCCCTTGACCACGACACCCGGATCGGCGCTCTTGCGGCGCTTGCTGCGGCCGTGGGACGGCGGGGTGGACTCGGCGAGGTCCTCGCTGGCGGCCTCCTCGCCGCCGAGCGCCTGCACGAGCTTCTGCACGACGCCCTGAGCGGCCACATGGCCTTCACCGATCGCCGCGTACAGCGACGAGATGTCGGGGTAGCGCATCTCGTGGGCGAGGGTGACCAGGGAGTCCCCGGTGAGGATCCGCTGGATCGGCAGGTTCTGCTTGCGCATGGCACGCGCGATGGCGTCCTTGCCCTGCTCGATGGCCTCGTCGCGGCGCTCCTTGGAGAACCAGGCGCGGATCTTGTTGCGCGCCCTCGGCGACTTGACGAAGCCCAGCCAGTCACGGGACGGGCCCGCGCCCTCGGCCTTGGAGGTGAAGACCTCCACCAGGTCGCCGTTGTCGAGGGTCGACTCGAGCGGCACCAGCCGCCCGTTGACCCGAGCCCCTATGGTCCGGTGACCGACCTCGGTGTGCACCGCGTAGGCGAAGTCCACCGGGGTGGCGCCGGCGGGCAGCGCTATGACGTCGCCCTTGGGCGTGAAGACGAAGACCTCGTTGCGGGAGAGGTCGAAGCGCAGCGACTCCAGGAACTCGCCGGGGTCCTCGGTCTCCTTCTGCCAGTCCAGCAGCTGCCGCAGCCACGCCATGTCGTTGACGGTGTCCTGGCCGGCCGTGCCCTTGCCGGCCTTGGGGACGTCGGTGCGGATCTTGGAGGCGCCGGCGACGGTCTCCTGCTTGTACTTCCAGTGCGCGGCGATCCCGTACTCGGCGCGGCGGTGCATGTCGAAGGTGCGGATCTGCAGCTCGACGGGCTTGCCGTTCGGTCCGATGACCGTCGTGTGCAGCGACTGGTACATGTTGAACTTGGGCATCGCGATGTAGTCCTTGAACCGCCCCGGAACCGGGTTCCAGCGGGCGTGGACGGTGCCCAGTGCCGCGTAGCAGTCGCGGACCGTGTCGACGAGGACGCGGATGCCCACCAGGTCGTAGATCTCCGCGAAGTCCCGGCCGCGGACGATCATCTTCTGGTAGACGCTGTAGTAGTGCTTGGGCCTGCCGGTGACGGTGGCCTTGATACGGGCGGCGCGCAGATCGGACTGGACCTCGTCGGTCACTATGGCGAGGTACTCGTCGCGCTTGGGCGCCCGCTCCGCGACGAGACGGACGATCTCGTCGTACATCTTGGGGTAGAGGATCGCGAACGCGAGGTCCTCGAGTTCCCACTTGATGGTGTTCATGCCCAGGCGGTGGGCCAGGGGCGCGTAGATCTCGAGCGTCTCGCGGGCCTTCTTCTCCTGCTTCTCCCGCTTGAGGTAGCGCATGGTGCGCATGTTGTGCAGCCGGTCGGCGAGCTTGATGACCAGGACGCGCGGGTCCTTGGCCATGGCGACGACCATCTTGCGCACGGTCTCGGCCTGGGCGGCCTCACCGAACTTGACCTTGTCGAGCTTGGTGACGCCGTCGACGAGCAGCGCGACCGAGTCACCGAAGTCCCGGCGCAGCTGGTCGAGGCCGTACTCGGTGTCCTCGACCGTGTCGTGCAGAAGCCCGGCCATCAGCGTCGCGGGGTCCATGCCCAGCTCGGCGAGGATGGTGGTGACCGCCAGCGGATGCGTGATGTACGGGTCGCCGCTCTTGCGCTTCTGCCCGCGGTGCCAGCGCTCCGCGACCTGGTACGCGCGCTCGATCTGCCGGAGCGTCGACGTCTCGATCTTGGGGTCGTTGCTGCGCACGATCCGCAGCAGCGGCTCGAGCACCGGGTTGTACGGCGACGAGCGCTGCACGCCCAGGCGTGCGAGACGCGCGCGTACCCGGTTCGAGGACCCGCCGGTGCGCGCCGTGCTCGGGGGCAACGGTTTGGGCGCCGTGACGGGGACCTGGCTCACTCGCTCGGGCGCGGCCGGCCCCGGCCTCTCCGTCCGCTTCGGCTCGGGCGTGACAGGGGATGCCGCGGCCTTCTCGGCCTTCTCGTCGGGCTGCGCGGCGGCGGGCTGGGCCTCGTCTGGCAAGAGCGCTCCTTGGGGGTCCCCCCAGACGGAGTCTGGGGGAGGGTCCGGGTCCCCCGGGTCAGGCCCGGAAAGGCCATGGTATCGACCTCGGCCGCCCCGATCGCGCGGGGAGGGGAGGCTGCTCACAACGCGAGACGGGCACCCGGTTGTTCCCGGGTGCCCGTCTCGATGGGTGAGCGGCCGAAGCTGTCGGTGAATCCGCAGCTCAGAGGCGCGTCAGATGGTGATCAGGGCCTCCAGCGGTGCCCCGGCGAGCGCCGGCTCGAGCCGGGCCCGGCCACCGAGGAATCCCAGCTCCATCAGGACCGCGACGCCGACGACCTCGGCTCCGGCCCGGCGGATCAGCTCGAGGGACGCCTCCGCGGTGCCGCCGGTGGCGAGGACGTCGTCGATGACCATGACGCGGTCGCCCGCGCTGAGGTCCTCGGCGTGCACCTCGATCTCGGCGGTGCCGTACTCCAGCTCGTACGCCTGGGAGAGCGTCGCCCCCGGGAGCTTGCCCGCCTTGCGGACCGGGATGAACCCCATGCCGGCGCGGACGGCGACCGGCGCGGCCAGGATGAAGCCGCGGGCCTCCAGGCCCACGATCTTCGTCGCGCCGTGCCGGACGCAGAACTCGGTGAACGCCTCGGTCAGCGCCGTGAAGGCGACCGGGTCCGCGAGCAGGGGCGTGATGTCCTTGAACATCACCCCCGGCTTCGGATAGTCGGCGACGTCACGGATGCGGCTGAGCAGCAGCTCCTGGGTGCTGAGCGTCATCAACGCCTGCCCGAGGGGCGGCCACGGCCGCGGCCGCGGGGTCCGACGACCGCGCCGGCGGGCGCGGCGCCGTCCGGCACCGCGTCGTCCGGGGCCTCGCCCTGCTGGTCCTCGCCGGCTTCGCCCCTGGCCTCCGCGGCCGCGCGCTTGGCGAGCACCCGCTTCTTCAGGGCCTTCATCTGCGGGTCGCGTTCCTTGAGGTCGGCGACGAGCGGAGTGGCGATGAAGATCGAGGAGTAGGCACCGGCCGCGAGACCGACGAACAGCGACAGCGAGATGTCGTTGAGCATGCCGGCGCCGAGGAAGCCGCCACCGATGAACAGCAGGCCGGCGACCGGCAGCAGCGCGACGACCGTGGTGTTGATGGAACGCACCAGGGTGCTGTTGATGCTGCGGTTGGCGATCTCGCTGTACGTGAAGCGGGTCTGCTTGGTGATGTCCTTCTGGCCTTCCTTGAGGCTGTCGAAGACGACCACCGTGTCGTACAGCGAGTAACCGAGGATGGTCAGCAGACCGATGACCGTACCGACGGTGACCTCGAACCCGACGAGCGCGTAGATGCCGACGGTGATGGTGATGTCGTGGATCAGCGCGACCAGGGCCGCCACGGCCATCCGCCACTCGAAGGCGATGGCCAGGTAGATCACGACCAGGAGCATGAAGACGCCGAGGCCGGTCCAGGCCTTGTTGGCGATCTGCTCACCCCAGCTGGGGCCCACGAGGTCGGCGTTGATGCTGGCGGCCTCGATGTTCAGGGCCTTGGCGAGCTCCGCCTGGACGCGGTCGGCCTCGGCCGTGTCCACGCCGCTGATCTGGATCCGCAGACCGCCGGTGCCCAGCTCCTGGACGATCGGGATGTGGTCGGAGATCTCCCCGGCCACCTCCGTGGCCTGGCTGACGCTCACGTCCGCCTTCGGGGTCGTGAAGACGGCTCCGCCCTTGAACTCGATGCCCATGTTGAGGCCCTGGACGGCGAGGGCGACGATCGCGGTGATCGTGATCAGGATGGAGACGCCGTACCAGACCTTGCGCTTGCCGACGAAGTCGTAACCGACCTCGCCCTGGTAGAGCCTGGCGCCGAGATTGCCGAGTCGCGACATCTCACGCCTCCTTCGGTTCGGTCGTCGGGGCGGTGGCGCGGCGCGAACGGCGCAGCGGCGGCTTGGCGCCGAGCCGCTTCGGGTCGAGTCCGGACCACGGGTGGCCGCTGGCGAAGAACTTCCGGCGGGCCATGAGCGTCATCACCGGCTTGGTGAAGAAGAAGACCACGACCACGTCGAGCAGGGTGGTCAGACCCAGCGTGAACGCGAAGCCCTGGACCTTTCCGACGGTGACGACGAACAGCACCGCGGCGGCGAGGAACGACACGAAGTCGGAGACCAGGACGGTGCGACGGGCGCGCGGCCAGGCGCGCTCGACGGCGGGACGCAGGGTGCGTCCTTCCCGGATCTCGTCCCGGATGCGTTCGAAGTAGACGATGAACGAGTCGGCGGTGATACCGATGGCGACGATGGCGCCGCAGACCGCCGGCAGGTTCAGCGCGAAGCCGATGGCCGGGCCGAGCAGCGTCATGATCGTGTACGTGAGGATCGCGGAGACGGCGAGGCTCAGCAGAGCGATCAACGACAGGCCGCGGTAGTAGACGACCAGGTAGATGATGACCAGGGCGAGGCCGATCGCACCGGCGATCAGACCGGCCTGGAGCTGCTCGCCACCGAGGGCGGCGGTGACGGTGGTGACGCTGTCCTCCTCGAAGGACAGCGGCAGCGCGCCGTAGGACAGGATGTTGCCCAGGTTCTGGGCGGAGTCCTGGTCGAAGTTGCCGGTGATCTCGGCGCTGGCGCTCAGGGTCTGGTTGACCTGCGGGGCCGAGACCACTTCACCGTCGAGGACGATGGCGAACTGGTTCATCGGGGGCTGCTGCTGCGACAGCCGGCTGGTGATCTTCTGGAACTTCTTGGCACCGGCCTCGGTGAAGTCCATCGTGACGATCCACATGCCGCGCTGCTGGTCGAGCTGGCCCTTGGCGTCGTCGACGTCCTTGCCGTTCACCTCGGCCGGGCCGAGGATGTACTTCTCCCACTCACCCGCGCTGTTCTTGCCGCAGGCGACGGCCGGCTCGGTCGGCTTGACGTTGTCGCCGAGCGTGCCGCGGGCCTTGTCGTCGGTGCAGTCCAGCGTGGTGAACTGCTTCTCCAGCGCCGCGGTGGCCGGGTCGGCCGACGGCGTCGGCACGGGGCTCTCACCGGGCTTGGGGCTCTCGGACGCCTTGGGCGATCCGGACGCCGAGGCCGACGGGCTGGGGGTGGCTGCCGGGGCCTTCAGGCCCTCGGTGACCGCGCGGCCCTGGGTGGTGGCACTGGGCGACGGTGTGCCGGACGGGGAACCGGACGGCGGGGTGGCCGTCTCCTTGTCCTTGTCGTCCTTGGGCGCACCGCTGGTCGAGGCGCTCGGCGAGGGCTCCGGGGCGGCAGGACCGCCGGCGGCGACCGTCAGCACGGGCCGGAAGAACAGCTGGGCGGTGGTACCGACCTGCTCACGGGCCTGCTCGGAGTTCGTGCCCTTGGGGATGTTCACAATGATGTGACTGTTGCCCTGGGTCTGAACCTCTGCCTCGGAGACACCGAGACCGTTGACACGGCGCTCGATGATGCCGACCGCGGTGTTCATGTTGGTCTCGTTGACCGCGTTCTCCTGGCCAGGCTGGTTCTTGGCCTCGAGCGTGATGGTCGTACCGCCCGCCAGATCGATGCCCAGACGCGGCGTGAGCTGACCGGCCCAGAACATCCCGCCCGTGAGCGCGACCATGGCGATCAGGATCAGAGCCAGGGCACGCCCCGGCTTGCCCTGAGCCCCCGCGGGCCTTCGGCCCCTGTTCGGTGCTGCCACCTTCTCGTTTCTCCCTGTCCAACCGCCCACGGCGCAGGGTGTGCGCCCGGGGCGGCCACGAAGTGTTGTGGGGGCCTGCCCCCGCGATCAGTCGGCACGCCCGGGGGACCGCACGGACGCCTGCCGGCGCCGCCGCGGTCCCCGAATCGTGGCTACTTCGCGTCGGCCTCGCCGTCGGCCTTGCCGTCCTTCGGCTCGACGCCGTCCTTCTCGGCCGTGTCGCCGCTCTCGGCCTTGTCGGCCTTCTCGGTCTTCTTGCCGAGGTCGAGCTTGGCGTCGTCCGCGGGCTGGTCCGCGTCGTCGGCGCCGGTCAGCGAAGAGGCATCGTCGGGAACGGCCTCGGTGTCGGCCGAAGGGTCGTCGCCGTGGACGATGCGGTTGTACTCCTCGTCGGAGAGCACGGCCCCGATCGCGTTCTTCGCGAACACCAGGTGGACGCCGGGAGCGGCCTCGAGGAGGACCGTGTCGTCAGTGACCTCCTTGACGGTGGCGTAGAGGCCACCGATGGTCCGCACGCCGGTTCCGGGCTGCATCTGGTCGCGCATGTTGGCGGCCGCCTGCTGCTTCTTCTTGGCGGAGCGGGTCATCAGGAACATGGCCCCGATGAGCACGATGAAAGGGAGGAGGGTCAAGATATCCACGGGGGAATTCCTTCGCATGACCGCGCTGAGTGAGCGGCCGATCTACGGGGGTGGGCACGCCGACCTGTACGGGCGGCATCGGCGGAGTCTAAGCGAGTCCGCATCGATGGAACAACGCCCAGCATCCCACCGTGGTTCCTGGGCGTGCGAGTCTCCTCGCCGTCACGTCCCGAACAGACCCTGTTGTCCGCTTGCGCCGTGCGCCTGCTGGGGCGGGGTGAGCCCGAGGTGTGTCCACGCCGCGGGCGTGGCCACCCGGCCACGGGGAGTACGGGCCAGCAGTCCCTCTCTCACGAGGAACGGTTCGGCGACCTCCTCGACGGTCTCCCGCTCCTCCCCCACGGCCACCGCCAGCGTCGACAGGCCGACGGGCCCGCCGCCGAACAGCTTGAGCAGAGCCTGGAGCACGGCCCGGTCGAGGCGGTCCAGACCGCGGGTGTCCACCTCGTACACCTGCAGTGCCGCGGCGGCCACCTCGCGGTCGACCCGGCCGTCGGCCTCCACCTGCGCGTAGTCGCGCACCCGGCGCAGCAGGCGGTTGGCGATGCGGGGCGTGCCGCGGGAACGGCCGGCGATCTCGGCGGCGCCGTCGGGGTCGATCTCGACGTCGAGGAGCTGCGCGGACCGGTGGATGACGCGCTCGAGCTCGACCGGCTCGTAGAACTCCATGTGCGCGGTGAAACCGAACCTGTCCCGGAGCGGCGGCGGCAGCAGACCGGCCCTGGTGGTGGCCCCGACCAGGGTGAACGGCGGCAGCTCCAGCGGGATGGCGGTGGCGCCGGGGCCCTTGCCGACGATCACGTCGACCCGGAAGTCCTCCATCGCCATGTACAGCATCTCCTCGGCGGGCCGGGACATCCGGTGGATCTCGTCGAGGAAGAGGACCTCACCCTCCTGGAGGGAGGAGAGGATGGCCGCCAGGTCGCCCGCGTGCTGGATGGCGGGGCCGGAGGTGATGCGGATCGGCGCGTTCATCTCCGACGCGATGATCATGGACAGGGTGGTCTTGCCGAGGCCCGGCGCGCCGGAGAGAAGAACATGGTCAGCGGTCGCGCCGCGCTGCCGGGCGGCCCGCAGGACGAGGTCCAGCTGCTGGCGGACCCGTTCCTGGCCGACGAACTCGTCGAGCGTCCTCGGCCGGAGGGCCGCCTCGACGGCACTGTCCTCGGTGTCGGCGGAGGGCGCGACCAGCCGGGCGTCCGCGGCGGTGGTGGTCTCGTCTTCCCGGTTCACGTGTGTCTGCCTTCTCGGTGGTGGGTGGGGCGGGCAGGGGCTGCGGCCCCTCTCGGACAGGTCACCGCGCCCGGCTCAGCGACTGGAGCGCCGCCCGCAGCAGCGGGCCCACCTCGGGGGCCGCCCCCATCGCCTCGGCCTGGGGCGCCACCGCGGCGACAGCCTCGTCCGCCTCCCTGGTGGCATAGCCGAGGCCGATCAGTGCGGCGTGCAGCTGGTCCCGCCACGACCGGCTGACCGGGGCGCCGACGGCGGGGCCGGAGCCGAGCGGCTCGCCCAGCCGGTCCTTCAGCTCGAGCAGCAGCTTCTGCGCGCCCTTCTTGCCGATGCCGGGCACCGCGGTGAGCGCCTTCTCGTCGCCGGTGGCGACGGCGATCCGCAGCGCGTCGGGGCTGTGCACGGCGAGCATGGCCTGCGCCAGCCTCGGTCCGACGCCGCTCGCCGTCTGCAGCAGCTCGAACACCTGACGCTCGTCGTCGTCGGCGAAGCCGTACAGCGTGAGCGAGTCCTCACGGACGACGAGCGAGGTGGCGAGCTTCGCGTCCTGGCCGATCCGCAGTTCGGAGAGGGTGTTCGGGGTGCACTGGACGGCCATGCCGATGCCGCCGACCTCGATCACCGCCGTGGTCGGTGCGAGCGCGGCGACGGGGCCGCTCACGAAGGCGATCATGCGGTACGTCCTTTCGATGCGTACGTCGTGCGGTGCGCGGCGACGGCTTGCTGGAGGCGGTTCTGCGCGGGAGCGCGCCAGATGTGGCAGATGGCCAGGGCGAGGGCGTCCGCGGCGTCGGCCGGCTTCGGCGGGGCGTCGAGCCGCAGCAGCCGGGTCACCATCGCGCCGACCTGCGCCTTGTCGGCCCGGCCGCTGCCGGTGACGGCGGCCTTGACCTCGCTGGGGGTGTGCAGGGCCACGGGGATGCCGCGGCGTGACGCGCACAGCATGGCGACGGCGCTGGCCTGGGCGGTGCCCATCACCGTGCGCACGTTGTGCTGGCTGAACACCCGCTCCACGGCCACGAATTCGGGCCGGTGCTCGTCGAGCCACTGCTCGATGCCCTGCTCGATGGCGACGAGCCGGGCGCCCAGCTCGGCGTCCGGCGGGGTCCGCACGACGCCGACTCCGCGCATCGTCAGCGGACGGCCCGCGACGCCTTCCACCACGCCCACGCCGCACCGGGTCAGCCCCGGGTCCACGCCCAGTACGCGCACGCGCCCCTCCCATCGTTCATCTGTTTGTGCAGGCTATCGGCTGCCACCGACAGAGCATGGCGGTACGGGACCGTCTCGCGGACCAGGCCCTTCATGTCCGCGTCGAACGCGATGGGGTAGATGTCCTGGTACTTCTTCGGCGGGTTCTCCGCGTAGGCGATG
>NZ_JBFAQK010000019.1:0-128032 GCF_040677245.1 Streptomyces kurssanovii | reverse complement strand
TGTTCGCGTACTGGCTGTACCTCTTCGGCTCGCTGATCGCGGTCGCCGGCTTCCTCACCCCGCAGGGTGCGGCCGACTTCGGCTGGTTCGCCTACAACCCGCTGTCGGACGCCATTCACTCCCCCGGGGTGGGCGGCGACATGTGGGTGATGGGTCTGGCGTTCTCCGGCTTCGGCACGATCCTCGGCTCGGTCAACTTCATCACCACGATCATCTGCATGCGCGCTCCCGGCATGACGATGTTCCGGATGCCCATCTTCACCTGGAACGTACTGCTGACCGGTGTGCTGGTCCTGCTCGCCTTCCCGGTTCTGGCGGCGGCGCTGTTCGCCCTGGAGGCGGACCGCAAGTTCGGCGCGCACATCTTCAACGCGACCAATGGCGGCGCGTTGCTGTGGCAGCACCTCTTCTGGTTCTTCGGCCATCCAGAGGTGTACATCATCGCCCTGCCGTTCTTCGGCATCGTCACCGAGATCCTGCCGGTCTTCTCGCGCAAGCCCCTCTTCGGCTACATCGGTCTGGTCGGTGCGACGATCGCGATCGCGGGTCTGTCCGTGACGGTGTGGGCGCACCATATGTATGTCACCGGCGGCGTGCTGTTGCCGTTCTTCTCGTTCATGACGTTCCTCATCGCGGTACCGACCGGTGTGAAGTTCTTCAACTGGATCGGCACGATGTGGAAGGGGTCGTTGTCGTTCGAGACACCGATGCTGTGGGCGATCGGCTTCCTCGTGACGTTCCTGTTCGGTGGTCTGACGGGCGTCATCCTCGCGTCGCCGCCGCTGGACTTCCACGTCTCCGACTCGTACTTCGTCGTCGCGCACTTCCACTACGTGGTCTTCGGCACCGTGGTCTTCGCGATGTTCGCCGGATTCCACTTCTGGTGGCCGAAGTTCACGGGCAAGATGCTGGACGAGCGGCTCGGCAAGATCACGTTCTGGACGCTGTTCATCGGCTTCCACGGCACGTTCCTGGTGCAGCACTGGCTGGGAGCCGAGGGCATGCCCCGCCGGTACGCGGACTACCTGTCGGTCGACGGCTTCACCGCGCTCAACACCGTCTCGACGATCGCGTCGTTCCTGCTGGGCCTGTCGATGCTGCCGTTCATCTACAACGTCTGGAAGACGGCGAAGTACGGCCGGCAGCTCGCGGTCGACGACCCGTGGGGCTACGGCCGCTCGCTCGAGTGGGCGACCTCCTGCCCGCCGCCGCGGCACAACTTCACGACGCTCCCCCGGATCCGCTCGGAATCGCCGGCGTTCGACCTGCACCACCCGGCCATCGCCACCCTGGACGAGGTCTCCGACACCGGTCGGCGGGATGTCGTCGAGCCGGGGAAGGGAATCGCCCCGCCCCTCGGCGAGGGGAAGGACAACCGGTGAGCGGCCCGGTGCGGCAGACGGAGTCGGAGGTCGCCGCGGGCATCGCCAGACTCGAGGGCTATCTGCTCGCGCAGAGCCGGCTTCAGGAGGCCCAGCAGGAGGCGGAGGCCTTCGCCGGCCGGATGCCGTGGCTGACCAGCGCGCAGCGCGAGGAGGTCGTCCGCGTCTACACCCAGGACCGCATCGCCCTGTCACGGCGCGTGCTGGAGGCCCTGGTGTCGCGGGCCGACGAGCTGCGGCTCGAGTACACCGCGCGGTACGAGGAACTACGGCGCCGGCTGTTGTGCGCGGGAGTCGCGGCGGTCCTCGTCTCCGCGGTCCTGTGCGCCTTCGCCGGCCTCCTGGCCGCCCATCGCTGACGGAGGCACGACGGGCCGGGATCCCGCCCGTCCGCCGGGCGGATACTGGTGGCGTGAGCAAGGCACCGCCCCGGATCCGCGGCCTGCGGCGGCAACTCGGCAGCAGCATCTTCACCCGGGTCGCAGGCCCCGCGGCGGCGCAGACGCGTGCCCGTATCCATGACACGCCCGGCCCCCGCTGGTTCGGGCCCGACCGGCCCATCCGTACCGTCCACGGCGACGCCTCGATGTTCATCGGCGGGCTCAGCGCCCTGCTGCTGCAGTCGCTCCATCCGCTGGCCATGGCGGCCGTCGCCGCCCACTCCGGGTACCGGGGCGATCCGTGGGGCCGGTTGCAGCGCACCAGCACGTTCCTGGCCGTGACGACGTACGGCACCGCCGACGACGCCCAGGAAGCGGTGGACACGGTGCGCGCCGTCCACGGGAGCGTGGCGGGCCGGACCACCGCCGGTGAGCCGTACCGTGCCGCGGACCCGCATCTGCTCGGCTGGGTGCACGTCGCCGAGGTCGACAGCTTCCTGCGCGCCCATCAGCGCTTCGGCGCCCGTCCGCTGGACGCCGCCGGCTGCGACGGGTACATCGCCGACACGGCACGGGTCGCCGCCGCCCTCGGCGTGAGCGATCCGCCGCGCGACCGGGCAGGGCTGGACCGGCGGATCGCCGCGTACCGCCCCGAGCTGCGCCTTCGCGGGAGGCGCTGGAGGCGGCCCGTTTCATGCTTCTCCATCCGCCGCTGCCCCTGCCCGCCCGGGTCCCGTACGCGGTCCTGGCCGCGAACGCCGTCGCCCTGCTGCCGCCGTGGGCGCGGAAGCCGCTCGGGCTGCCCTACGCGCCGACGTTCGAACGGTGCTGCGTCAGCCCGACCGGAACCCTGCTGACGGGCGCGATCCGATGGGCCATGGCATCGCCTCCCCCGCCCCCCGAGCCGTCCTGACCGGGCCTCCGTCGCACCCCGAGCGGGTCCGGGTCCGCGGAAATACAATGAACGCGGGCTGTACCGCCCAGCCGGCCGATGCCCCTGTGCGCCGCACAAGTCCGGGCCGGTCGACCTTCCAAGGCAGTTCGGAGAGGTCCATGACCCGGCGTCGTCCCGTGCGATCGGCGACCGCGGACGAGATGCTGGCCACGCTCGGCCGCCTCACGGACCGTGCCCGGGAAGGCGCGGAACGGCAGAAGGCACGGGTCGAACTCGCCGAGGCCCTGCAGCGGTCGATGCTGCCGACGGACCTTCCCACGGTGCCCGGGCTGCGGGTCGCGGCCCGGTACACGCCCGCCAGGAACGGTCTGGACATCGGCGGCGACTGGTTCGACGGCTTCTTCCTGCCGGACGGCTCCCTCGGCTTCTCCATCGGCGACGTGCAGGGCCACGACGTGGAGGCCGCGGCGTTCATGGGGCAGGTCCGGATCGGGCTGCGCGCCGTCGCCACCGCCACGACCGACCCGGGCGAGGTGCTGCGCCGCGCCAACGAGCTGCTGCTCTCCGTCGACCACGGGCTCTTCGCGACGTGCAGCTTCCTGCGCTACGACCCGGCCACCGGCGCACTGCAGAGCGCCCGCGCGGGACATGTGCCCGGCGTGTGGGCGACGGCCGGCGGCGAGGGCGGGATCGTGGCCGACGAGGCCGGGGTGCCGCTGGGCATCCTGCCCGGCGAGGTGTATCCCGTGGCGAACCGGCGACTGTCCGAGGGCAGCGCGTTCGTGCTGCTCACCGACGGCGTCGTGGAAGGCCCCTCGTATCCGATCGAGGCGGGACTGGACGCGGTGGCCGAGCTGGTACGCGCCGCGGTCCGGGAGAGAAGGGACGTGGAGGAACTGGCCACGCAGGTGATGGGTACGGCGGCGCTCACCGACCACACCGACGACGCGGCCGTGCTGGTCCTCCTCCACGAACCCGCGTAGCCCGCCGCGGCGGCCCGGGGCGCGGCGGCTCCCGGCAAGTTCGGGCGCCCGGCAGCGCGTGTCACGAGGACGTGGCGGCGACGCTCCTGTGTGATGACGTGCGTGGTCCGCAGCGAACAAGTCCGGGGTCCGGCCGCAGCAGTGCTGCGTGTGCTCGCCGTCGCCGCCGCCTACTGGGCAGGCGGCCGGATCGGCCTGCTCCAGCAGGTGATCGTGGAGGGCGCGGTGGTGACACCCCTGTGGCCGCCCACGGGGATCGCGCTGGCCTGCCTGCTGTGGATGGGGGCGCGGGTCTGGCCCGGCATCCTCCTCGGCGCGCTGCTGACCATCGCGACGATCGACTCCATCGGCCTTGCCACGCTGGGCATCCTGGCCGGCAACACGCTGGCTCCGCTGGCCGCGTACCTGATGCTGCGACGGGTCGGCTTCCGCACCGGCCTGGACCGGCTGTGGGACGGGCTGGCGCTGGTGTTCCTGGGTGCCCTGGGCGGCATGCTCGTCAGCGCGACGTTCGGGGCATGCACCCTGGTGCTGAGCGGTGCGCTGCCGGCCGGCGAGTTCTGGCCGGTGTGGTCGGCCTGGTGGGCCGGGGACGCGATGGGCGTCCTGGTGATCACACCGCTGCTGCTCGTGCTGCGCCGGGCCCACCTGCCGCGCGAGACACGGGCGTGGTGGTGGACGGAGGCCGTGGCCCTCGTTCTGGTATCGGTCGCCGTGACGCTGCTGGCCACCCGGGTGAGCCTGTCGCTGCTGTTCCTGGTCTTCCCGATGCTGATCTGGGCGGCGCTGCGGTTCCAGCTGCCCGGCTCGGCACCGTGCGCGCTGCTGATCTCGGTGCTGGCGATCTCGGCGGCGACCGACGACATGGGTCCGTTCGCCGGCCGCAGCGTGCTGGAGGTCATGGTGGTCCTCCAGGCGCTGAACGGGTGCGCGGCGCTGACGAGCCTGCTGCTGGCGTCGATCGTCACGGAGCAGAATGCCGTGCGCCGCAAGATCGAGAAGGCCTGCTCCGACCTCGCGGAGGTCGTCGAGCAGCTCGCGCCGGGCGACGCGGCTCATCTGTGGACGCCGCTCGACGGCGGCCCGCACCCCGGGGAGGAGCGCCGGACCGGGCAGGGGCCCGGCCAGGGCCTGACGCCGGGGTAACGTCGCCGGACGGGCCCGCGGATGCGGGCGGAGCGGAGCACACCAATGGGGGTTGCGATGACCGACGAGTCCGAGCTGCGGCACCTGACGCGCTGCGTGGAGCTGGCCGCGGAGGCCGTGGAGGCCGGCGACGAGCCGTTCGGTTCCGTGCTCGTCGCCGGCGACGGCAGGATCCTCGCGGAGGACCGCAACCGGGAGACGTCACTGGCGGACCAGACGCAGCATCCCGAGTTCGCGCTCGCCCGGTGGGCGGCCGAGCACATGACGGCGGACGAGCGGCGGGCGGCGACGGTCTTCACCTCTGGTGAGCACTGCCCGATGTGCGCGGCCGCCCATGGCTGGGTGGGGCTCGGCCGCATCGTCTACATCGTCTCGTCGCGGCAGCTCGGCGAGTGGCTCGCCGAGCTGGGGGTGCCCGCCCCGCCGGTGCGGACCCTCCCCGTCCAGGAGATCGTGCCCGGCCTCGAGGTGCACGGTCCCGTGCCGGAGCTCGCCGGACAGGTGCACGAACTGCACCGGCGCTTCCGCGCGCGACTCTGACGAGCGAAAGGCGCACCACGCTCCGGCGACTGCCGGGATGTGGTGCGCCTTTCGCTGCGCCGGTCACGTCCGACGGGCAGGGACTGCCGCGTCGTGCGGAGAGAGGCGGCTCGGGACCAGGGACGCCGCGGCCGCGCGGAAGCGCTGACCACGGCGTCGGACCCGGTGTCGGTGCGTCGGCACCGGGTGGGGTGCGGGCGTCCGCGCGTCGTGGCGCGGATCAGTAGGCGGAGTCGACGTTGTCGATGGAGCCGTACTTGTCGGCGGCGTAGTTCGCGGCCGCGGTGATGTTGGCGACCGGGTCGGTCAGGTCGTGCGGGGTGCCGTCGACGTGGTAGGCGTCGAAGGTCGGCTGGATGACCTGCAGCAGCCCCTTGGACGGCGTGCCGTTCTGCGCGTTGACGTCCCAGTCGTTCTGGGCGTTCGGGTTACCGCTGGACTCACGCATGATGTTGCGGTGCAGGCCCTCGTAGCTGCCCGGGATGCCCTCGGACTTCATGATGTCCAGAGCCTCCTTGATCCAGCCGTCGAGGTTGTCGGCGTAGGCCTTCTTCTTGGCCTTCTTGGCCTTCTTGGCCTTGTCCGCGTCCTTCGCGCTCTCCGCCGTCTTCACCGTCGGCGCGTCTGCCGCCACCGAGACCGCGACCTTCGACGCGTCCGCGGCGGCGGGGGCCGCACTGGCGGGCGAGGGGGCCAGAGTGAGCGCCACGGCGGCGGCGCCGGCGGTGGCCATGCCGGTGATCGAGAGCTTACGGAGACGGGCGGTACGGCTGGTCTGGGTGAAGGCGGTGATACGGATGGGATTCTCCAAACGATGGACATCAGGGCGGCCGACCGACGTGTCGGTCCGGCGGGGCGGAGAAACTCTCCGCATGTGGCCCGGCACGGTCGGACGGGCGGGACGCCCTGTCCGGTTCATGTGCTTCCCGGGACGTCAGCCATGGTTAGGGGCGGTTGTGGCGGGGCGCAAGAATGTGACCTACTACCCCACTTAAGAGAAATGACCGAAAGGCCGCTTCTTGGCCCGCGCCCGGGCGCATCGTGAAGGCGGTGTCCACTACCGCCCTTAGGAAGTGATCTGGCCCCTATGCGCGGCATCACAGCGGAGGGCGTCCCCCGGGGCCCGGAATCACCCTGAGCGGGCAGAACTCACGCTCCGTACCCACGGCGGCGGGCCCGGTGCGGGCTCTGTCCTCCCGGACGGACCGGCCGGCTGCCGACCGCGTCGGGGAGCGGGACCGGCCGGCTGCCGACCGCGTCGGGGACGACCGCCGTACCCACCGCGTCACCGGCCGCGCGACGGTCCCGCGGCGCCGACCGGCCGCGGATGTCCGACCAGGGCGACCGGTGTACTCATCGCGACGGCGGCGCCGTCGCCGGGTCAGGGTGTGTCCGCCACGGCGGCGGTGAAGCGTGCCACGAGCGCCGCGACCGCGGCACGCAGTTCCTCCCCGCCCTCGACGCGGAAGGACAGCGGAATCCGCGCAAGCCATTCCTGGGCGTACATGTCCGGGTTGCGGGTGCTGCCGAGAAGCACGCATCCGTCACCCAGGGGCTCGAGGCGCCCCATGGGCGGCCGGATCCACGGGACCACCTCGGCCGGAGGGGCGTCGAACACCACGCGGGTGGCGAACTCCCATCCGAGGCCCAGGTTCTCCTCCAGCACCGCCACCGGGTCCAGGCCCTTGGGCGGCTCGAACCAGTGACCGGTCGGCCGGACCGCGCGGATCCGGTCGACCCGATAGGTGCGGACCGCGTCCGCGCGATGCGAGTGGCACAACAGGTACCAGCGCCCGTAGCGGACGACGATGGACCAGGGATCCACTTCCGCCTCCCACTCGTTGCCCGCCTCGCTGCGATACGTGACCAGCACGCGGCGCCGAGCCGCGACGGCGTCGACGAGCTCGCTGGTCGTCGCCGGATCCGGGCGGGCCGAGTACGGATCAGGTGCGGCCGACGCGTACTCCCTCAGCATGGCCGCCTGTCGGCCGACGCTTTCCGGCAGTGCCTTCACGACCTTGCCCAGCGCCGTGCCGACCAGGTCGTCGGTGTCGGCTGCGGCCGGCTGGCCACCGAGTACCGCCATCACCAGGCCAAGGGCCTCGGACTGCGTGAAGTGCACAGGTGGCAGCCTCGTCCCGCGACCCAGCCGGTACCCGCCGTGGGGCCCCCGGGCAGACTCCACGGGGATGCCGGCCTCTCGAAGGATCCCGACATACCGGCGCGCGGCTCGCTCCGTGACGCCGAGCCGTGCGGCGAGTTCGCCGGCCGTCGTACCTGGGCGGGCCTGGAGGATCTCCAGGGCGCGCAGCGCTCGCGCGGTGGGACTGAGATCGTTCGGCACGGCAGCAGGCTAATCCGGCGCTCCACGGCCGAAGGGGCCCGGGGCCGCCTTCGGCCGATGGGCCGGGCGCGGCCGTGGCCGTTCGGATCAGGGCCGTCACCGGACCGCATCCAGCGCGCTCGGGTGGTCGCCAGGCAAACCGGCAGCGGATCGTCCGGATCTCCGCTTACGGTGACGTCCCTGAAGCAGAGGAAGGGGAATCGACCATGGACATCCTGCTCATCGGCGGCCTGTGGCTGAACGGATCGGTGTGGGGACCCGTCGCGTCCGCGCTGGAGGCGGCCGGCCATCGCCCCGTGCCGCTCACGCTTCCGGGCCAGGGGGACGGCTCCGCGTCCGCCACACTCGACGACCAGGTCGCGGCAGTGCTCGCCGCGGTGGACGCGGCACCCGGCAGGCCCATGGTGGTGGGGCATTCCGCCGCCTCAACGCTGGCCTGGCTGGCCGCCGACCGGCGGCCGGAGCGGCTGGCCAAGGTCGTCCTCGTCGGCGGCTTCCCGTCCGCCGACGACCAGCCGTACGCAGCCTTCTTCGAGGTGAGGGACGGCGTCATGCCGTTCCCGGGGTGGGGTCCCTTCGAAGGGCCGGACGCCGCCGACCTCGACGACGAGGCCAGGCAACGGTTCGCGGCCGACGCGATCCCCGTGCCCGCAGACGTGGTCGAGGGCGTGGTGCGGCTGACGGACGAACGGCGGTTCGACGTGCCGGTCCTTGCCGTCTGTCCGGAATTCACGCCCGCGCAGGCGCAGGAGTGGATCAACGCCGGCGACGTCCCGGAACTCGCCCGGGCCAAGCACGTCGACTTCGCCGACATCGATTCCGGCCACTGGCCCATGGTCACCCGGCCCACCGAGCTTGCCCGGATCCTGGCTGCGGCGGCCGACACGGCCTGACGGGCGAACCTCCGGACACGAGCGCTGTCGTGGGGGTGGGTCGGGTCGATCCACGTTCGACACAGGCCCTGGGGCAGGCCCCCGGCCGCCCGGAGCGGCCCGTTACTCGAACCGCGAGGGGTCGCCCGCTCCCCGGCGCACGATCTCGGGCTCGCCGCCGGAGAAGTCGATGACCGTGGTGGGCTCGGTGCCGCAGTCGCCTGAGTCGACCACCGCGTCCACCGCATGGTCGAGCCGTTCCTTGATCTCCCAGCCCTGGGTCATCGGCTCGTCCTCGTCGGGGAGCAGCAGGGTGCTGGAGAGCAGCGGCTCCCCGAGCTCCGCGACCAGGGCCTGCGCGACGACATGGTCGGGAATCCGTACCCCGACCGTCTTCTTCTTCGGATGCAGCAGCTGGCGGGGCACCTCCTTCGTCGCCGGGAGGATGAAGGTGTAACTGCCGGGGGTCGCCGCCTTGATCGCACGGAACACATCGTTGTCGACGTGCACGAACTGCCCGAGCTGCGCGAAGTTCTGGCACACAAGGGTGAAGTGGTGGCGGTCGTCCAGGTTCCTGATCGACCGGATCCGGCCGATGCCGTCACGACTGCCCAGCCGGCACCCCAATGCGAAGCAGGAGTCCGTCGGGTACGCGACCAGCGCCCCCGTTCGGATGCTGTCGGCCACAGTGCTGATGGTGCGCCGCTGAGGATTCTCGGGGTGCACGTCGAAATACTTCGCCATCCGCCGAGTCTAGGCCGTTGAGCCCGGCGGCTCCGCCTTCGGGCGCCGCCCGCGGCGGCCCGGGCCCCGTGTCCCCTGTTCGGAGCAGCGCCGACTCGTTCTGGCCGGGCGCGGCGGTGCCGCCGGTGATTGCCTGGCGGGAGGAACCGCAGAGCAAGGAGCGATCGTGACATCCGAAACCCCCGACTACACCGTGCCGGGCATGTCGAAGAAGGACGGCGCAGCGATCATCAAGATGCTGCAGACGCGTCTGCACGCACTCAACGACCTGGCCCTCACCCTGAAGCACATCCACTGGAACGTGGTGGGACCCCACTTCATCGCGGTGCACGAGATGATCGACCCGCAGGTGGACCAGGTCCGGGAGATGATCGACGACCTCGCGGAGCGCATCTCCACGCTCGGCGGCGAGCCGAAGGGCACCCCCGGCGCGCTCGTCTCGGAACGTTCGTGGGACGACTACTCGATCGGCCGGGCGGAGTCCATCGAGCACCTCGGCGCCCTCGACCTCGTGTACACGTCGATCATCGAGGAGCACCGCGCCGCGATGAAGGCGACCGACGAACCCGACCCCGTCACGCAGGACATGCTCATCGAGCAGCTGCGCGGCCTCGAGCTGTTCCAGTGGTTCGTGCGGGCGCACCTCGAGAGCAGTGGCGGGCGGCTGAGCACCGCCGACGCCCGGACGGAGCGGAAGGCCGCCGCGCAGGCCGCGGAGGAGGCACGGGGACGCCCCTGACACCCTCGCCCCTCCGCGTGGCGGGGCCGTACCGATTTTCAGGCAGGTCCGCTTCGTGGCGAGCCCGCTCGGCTCAAGGAGCCTGTGCGGGCCACGTCGGCGGACCTGCCGAGCGGCTCCCGCTCGAGGGGCCGCCCGCTCGTGTACAAGGCGCCGGCAGGCAGTGTCTCCACGATGCGGGCGCTGTCCATGACCGCCACGCGGTGGGCGAAGTGACGCACGAGGGGCAGGTCGTGGCAGATGAACAGATACGCCAGCCCCAGCCGCTCCTGAAGATCCCTGAGCAGGTTAAGGACGCCTGCCCGGACGGAGGGGTCGAGGGCCGACACCGGCTCGTCCAGGACGAGCAGCCGCGGCTCGCTCGCGAGCGCCCGCGCGATGCCGACGCGCTGGCACTGGCCGCCGGACAGCTCGTGGGGCAGCCGTTCCCCGAGGCGCGGGTCCAGTCGGACCGTCTCCAGCAGTTCGGCAACCCGCCGCGGGCCGGCCACGGGATCCCACCGTCCCTGGACCCGCAGAGGTTCGGCCACCGCGTCCCGTACGGGAAGGCGCGGGCTCAGCGAGCCGTACGGATCCTGGAAGACCGGCTGGACGGCCGGGCGTACGGACCGCAGCGCCTTCTCGTCGAGCGTGGTCAACTCCCGTCCGCCGAACCGGACTTCGCCGCCGTCAGGCCTCCGCAACATGAGCACCGCGGCCGCCGTACTGGACTTGCCGCAGCCCGACGGGCCGATCAGTGCCAGGGTCTCCCCCGCCGACACGTCGAAGGAGGCGCGGTCGACGGCGAGGACGGGCGCGGAGGTCCGCGTGTGTCCCGGGTAGCGCACGGTGAGGTTCCGTACGCTCAGCAAGGCGTTCATGCGGCACCGTTCAGGGGGAAGAGGTCGCGGGCGGAGTCGGGCACGTCGGTCCAGTGGTGGCAGAAGACCAGGTGTTCCGTGCCGGCCGTCGCCACGGGTTCCGGTTCGTGCGTGCGGCACCGCTCGCCGGCCAGCGGGCAGCGCGGTGCGAAGCGGCATCCGGTGAGCCAGGACAGCTCCGACGGCGGGGGCGGGGCTCCGCCGATGGAGGGGAGCCGCCGGTCGGTGACCGGCCGATCGGGCGGCAGGGACGCGAGCAGCCCGGCGGTGTACGGGTTCCGTGGGCGTGTGAGCACCTGTTCGGCCGTGCCGGACTCCATGGGGCTCCCGGCGTACATGACCAGGATCCGGTCGGCGTGCCGGGCGACCACGTCCAGGTCGTGCGCGACGAGCACGAGCGCCGCGCCGGTCGTTTCACGCAGCGACGCCAGGACACCGAGGACCTGTTCCTGTACGGCCGGGTCGAGCGCGGTGGTCGGCTCGTCGGCGACGACGAGTTCCGGTTCGTTGACCGTCGCCATCGCGATGACGGCACGCTGGCGCATGCCGCCGGAGAACTCGTGGGGGTAGGCGGAGGCACGCCGGGCCGCGTCCGCGATGCCCACCCGGTCCAGCGCGGCCACCGCCGCATGCCGAGCCTCTCTGCGGCCGAGGCCCCTCACGGAGCGTACGGCGGCGGCCAGTTGGTCGCCGACGGTGTGTACGGGGCTGAGCACCGACAGCGCGTCCTGCGGTACGAGGGCGATGCGCCGGCCCCAGAGCCGGGCGTACGACGACCGTGGTGCGCCGAGGAGTTCCAGGTCCCGCAGGCGGACGCTGCCGCCGGCCACCGCACGGGGCGGCGCCATGCCGAGGAGGACGCGCGCGGTCAGGGACTTCCCGGCCCCGGACTCGCCGACCAGCGCCAGTGCCTCGCCCTCGCGGACGTCGAACGACAGACCGCGCACGGCGGTCACTTCCGCGTCCCGGCCGTCGGCCGGGAAGCTCACGCGCAGATCACGGACGGACAGCAGCGTGGACCGGTCCGTCATGCCGTCACCCCCGCTCGTGCGGTCCCGGCGCGCCGTCCGGGCGCCGTCACGGAGGCGAGCGAGACGGCGAAGCCGGCCAGCAGGGCCAGGGCGGCGGCCGGGGCGAGGGCCGCCCAGGGGGCCCGCTCGACGTAGGCCCTCGACTCGTCGAGGAGCAGGCCCCATTCGGGCGCGGGCGGCTGGGCGCCGAGGCCCAGGAAGCCGAGCGAGGCGAGGGCCAGGGCGATGCCCGGCAGGCGCAGCAGCGCGTGCCGGGACACGGGTCCGGCCACGGCCGGCAGGACGTGCCGCGTCAGGATCCACCGCGGGGTCGATCCGATGGCCCTCTGGGCGGTGAGGAATCCGGCTGCCCGGGTCTCCTGCACCAGGGCGGAGGCATGCGCGGCGAGCGGGGGCCAGGAGATCAGCGCGACGGCGACGGACGCGCCGGCGGTGCCCGGGCCGAGGGCCGCGGCCACGAGGATGCCGACGACGACCGGCGGCAGGGCGTTGGCGATGTCGGCCGCGCCGGCGGAGAGGGACGGCAGGAAGCCGACGGCGAGGGCGAAGAGACAGCTGAACAGGCACACCGCCAGCGCCACGCCCACGGTCGCCGCAGCGCCGTGACCGAGTGGCGCGAGCACGTCCCGGCCGAGGCCGTCCGTGCCGAGGGGGTGCGCCCAGGACGGGGCGAGCAGGCGCGCGGTGACGTCCACGGTCAACGGGTCACGCAGCAGACCCCATCCGGTACCCGCCGTCAGCAGCCCGGCGAGGACCACGGGCACGGCCCGCGCCGCCCTGCCCGCCGGTGCCGGCGGCGGGGCGGGGAGCGCGAGCGCGGCGTCCTTGAGTCCCGGTCCGAGCAGCCGTGCGCGTACGAGGTGGGAGAGGGCACCGGCCGTGAGGCCGAGGACGAGCAGTGCCAGCACCGCGCCCTGCAGCAGAGGGAGGTCCTGCGCCTTGGCGGCGCCCAGGGCCGTGCGGCCGATGCCGGGCACCGCGAAGACGGTCTCCACGGCGACCGCGCCACCGGTCAGCCCGACCCCGACCATGCCGAACTGCGGAACGATCGCCGGCATGGACCGGCGTAGCACCGCGCCCGCGATGCGCCGCGGGGAGACGCCCGATGCCCGCCACAGTGCGACCCAGCGCTCCCCGGAGACGGCGGGCAGGGCGTCGTCGACGAGCCGGCCGAGGAGGCCGCCGGCGGGCACGCCCATGGCCAGCGCGGGCAGCACCATGGAGGACGGGCCCTGCCAGCCGGACGTCGGCAGCATGTCCAGCCACACCCCCAGAGCGATCAACAGCACTGTCGCCAGGAGGAATTCGGGCACGGAGGCGAGCATCGCCGCGGGCGCTCCGCCGCTGCCGCCGCCGCGCAGTGTGCCGCGCGCCGCGCGGACCAGCGTCCCCGTACAGAGCGCGGTGGCCACCAGCAGCGCCACGGCGAGGGAGGCGACCATCAGCGCCAGTGACACGCCGAGCCCGGAGAGCACGGACGGCAGCACATCGGTGCCTGACACCCATGAGACGCCGAGGTCGCCCCGGAGGACGCCGGCCGTCCAACGGCCCAGCAGGGTCAGCGGTCCGGCGCCCAGGCCGAGGTCGTCGCGGATCGCGGCCAACGCCTCCTCGGTCGCCACCCGTTCGGCCGACCGGGCGCGCAGCACGCTGAGTGCCGCGTCCTTGCCCGAGAGCCACGGCAGGAGTCCGATGGTGGCGACGACGGCGGCCAGCGCGGCCGTTCGAGCGGCGGCCGTTCGAGCCGCCGCACCACGGGGTGCCGTCGTCTTCACTTGACGTACGTGTCGACGGTGACCAGCAGGCGTTCGCGAGGGTCCTTGGCGGAGCCCACGACGTCGGTGGCGTCGCCCTGGACGACGCGTTCGTGGAGCATCGGGATCGCGGCGTCGGTGTTGAGGACGGCGGTCTCCGCGGCAAGGATCGCTTGGCGGCGCGCCTCGCCCGATGTCGTGGTGGTGGCCTTCTCGAGGGCCTTGTCGACACTCTCGTCGGAGAGTTGGGAGAGGTTGAAGGAGCCTTCGCTCGCGAAGTCGCTGTACATGTACGCCGCGGGGTCCCCGGAGTCCAGGACGGTGGCGCGGGAGAGGACGAACGCGTCGAACTTTCCGGCGAGGGCGTCGGACTCGATGTTCGCGTACTCGCGTATCTCCAGCTTCACGGTGAAGCCGGCGTTCCGGAGCTGCTGTTGGAGAGCGGCGGCGACTTCGGGGAGCTCGGCACGGTCGGTGAAGGTGCCGATGGTGACGGTCTTGCCCCGCGGGTTTCCGCCCTTGACGTCACGGGTGCGGCCCGCGCGCTCCTTCGCCCAGGGGAGGGCGGGGCCGAGCAGGCCCTCCGCCACGTCCGCCCGGCCCTCGTAGACGCCGTCGACGAGGGGCTCGGCATCGATCGCTGCGCGGGCGGCCGCTCGTAGGGAGGGGTCCTTGAAGGTGCCGCGTGCCGTGTTGAGGTAGAGCGTGTTGGTGCGCGGCATCGGGACCTCGGTGATCTGGTCCTCGTCGAGCAGGGATGCCTGGGACACCGGCACGGACTCGACGATGTCGGCCTCGCCGCTGCGCAGCGCGGCGGCACGCGCCGTGCCGTCGGGCACGAACCTCACATCGATGCCTGCGGCCTTCGGAGTGCCGCCCCAGTAGTTCTCGTTACGGTCCAGCGTGGCGGCGCTGGTCCCGTGCACCCCTTTCAGGACGAACGCGCCCGTGCCCGCGCCGATCGGGTCCACCGTCCTGCCGCGGTAGGCCTTGGCGGCGAGGACGGCCAACTGGGGCGAGGAGAGCCGCTGCGGGAGCAGCGGATCCTCGGTGGCCGTGGTGACGGTGACGGTGTCGCCGTCGGCGGTGACGCTCAGTTCGACGCCGTCGAGAATGCGCGGTTTCGGTGCGGCCCGGCTCGCCTCGGTGAGGGAACGGACCACGTCCGCGGCGGTGAGCTCGGTGCCGTCGTGGAAGTTGACGCCGTCGCGGACGGTGAAGGTCCACGATCTGTCGCCCGAGCGTTCCCACTTCTCCGCGAGGGCCGGTCGCGGGTCGCCGTTCGCGTCGAGAGTGACCAGGGTCTCCGCGGTGCTCCAGCGGGAGAGTTTGAAGGCGTCGTCACTGAGCGGGGAGAGGCCGGAGCGCGGCGGCTGCATCATCACCACGCGGATGCGCTTGTCACCGGAGGCCGGGCCTCCCGACGCGCCGGGCGCACCGGAGGCGAAACAACCCGTCATGAGCGACGCGGAGGCGACCGCCACGGAGACGACGGGCAGGGACTTGGGGCAGCGCATGAGGGTTCTTCCATCTCCGTCGGACGGGTGACGTGTGCGACGAGGACGCTAGCAGATGATAATCATATTCAACTACTCTCCCGGGGCCCACCGCCTGCCCGGCGACGAAGGGCGAGGTCCGGGCCGATGGAGCACGCGGCGCCGACATGCGGGTTACTCCGTTCGGCTCCACACTGATGAATGGTCCGCCGGCCCTCGCGCCGGCCCCAGGCAGAAAGTCCGCGCTTCCCCAGGGAGGCTCCATGGTCTTGCTGGCCCTGTGTGTACCGATCGTGATGATGCTGCTCCTGCTCGGGATGGAAGCGTTCGAGGACTTCCTGTCCCGGTCCTCCCCGAGCCCGTCCCCCGACCCGGCCACGATCCCCGAGAACCACGACGACGAGCTGGACAGCGGTCAGGAGTGACCGCTGCCCACCGTGGGTCCGTGAACGAATAGCTCTTGAAAAAATATGTAGACCGGTCTAATTTGACGTTCATGGGAAAGAAGGGCACCGAGACGCGCGACCGCCTGCTGGACGCCACACAGGAACTGATCGAGACCGGCGGGTACTTCGGCGCCGGCCTCAATCAGGTCGTCGCCGCCAGCGGCGCACCCCGCGGTTCGCTCTACTTCCACTTCCCCGGCGGCAAGGACCAATTGGTCGGCGAGTCCGTACGGCGGGCCGGGCGGGCGATCACGGACACCCTCGCGGGGGCCGAACCCGGCCCGTCCGCGGCGGAGTTCGTCGCCGGAGTGCTGCGACTGCTGGGCGACCGGCTGGCGGAGTCGGGCTGGCGCAGGGGATGCCCGGTGGCCACCGTGGCGCTGGAGACGGCCGCCACCAGCGACCTGCTGCACGACGCCTGCTCAGAGGTCTACAGCTCGTGGGAGGCGGCTCTGCGCGCACGACTGGAGGGCCGTCCGGACGCCGACGACCTGGCGGTCACGGTCCTCGCTCTGATCGAAGGGGCACTCCTGCTCGCCCGGACCCACCGGAGCAGGGAGCCCCTGGAGCGCGTGACCCGCCAGATCCACGCCCTGCTGAGCTGAACCGCCGCCCCCGGACCGCCTGTCCGGCCGACCGGCCGACCGGCAATGAATGCCGGGCCGAGTAGCCCTGAACGCCCGGCCGGTTGCCCTGACTGCCGGCCGATGGGCCTGACCGCCGAACCAACGGGCCCTGGTTGCTGAGCCGACCTGCCCGCCGCGACCGGCGGGCCTTCTTCCGCCCAAAAAATATGTAGACCGATCTATTAAGGAGTCTCATGGACGCGATGGTCTTCGGTGCGACCGGCTTCATCGGCCGTTCCCTCGTTGCCGAGTTGCTCACCCGGGGACAACGGGTGGCGGCGGCCGTACGGAACGACACCCTCACCCCGTGGCTCACCTCCCAAGGCGTCGACATCGAGCGCCTGGAGATCGTCACCGCGGACATCACCCGACCGCTCCCGGAGCTGCCCGAGGTGCGGGACGTCTACAACACCGCCGCGCGTTTCGCCTTCGGCCTCGACAGCCGGGAGGCACGGGCGGTCAACGTCACCGGGGCGCTCAACGTCGTCGAATGGGCCGCCGGGCTACCGGAGTTGCGGCGCCTGGTGCACATCAGCGGGTACCGGGTGAGCGCGGCCGGCGGACACCCCGGTGACATCGCGCCGGGAGCGTACGAGGCGTCCAAACTGGAGGGCGACCTCGCGGTGCGCGCCCGCTGCCAGGAGTCGGGCGTGCCGCTGAGCGTCGTCAATCCCAGCACCGTCATCGGGCCCGGCCAGTACATCGGCCTGGCCGGTCTCGTCGGAGACCTGTGGAACGGGAAGCTCCCCGTCCTGCCCGGCGGCCCCGACACGTTCGTCCCCATTGTCACGGTCGGCCACCTCGCGCGGTTCCTGGCGGAGGTCCCCGCTGCGCCGCCGGGCGAGAGCTACTGGGTGCTCGACGACACCACTCCCCCGCTGCCCGAGCTGATCGGCACGATCGCCTACCACATGGGCCTGCGGGCGCCGCGCCGGACCGTGCCCGTCGCCCTGTTGCGGCGCCTGCCGCGCACGGTGACGCGGGCCGACCCCGAGACGCTGTCGTTCCTGTCGGCCGACCGCTATCCGACGGCCTCCGCCCACGCCTTGGCGGCCGGCGCCGGCCTCGAGATGCCGCCGGCCGCCGACGCCCTGCGCGCATGGGCCGACGACCTGGTGGCCGCCCGATTCGGGACGGCGTCACCCTGGTCGAAGCCGTACGGCTTCCGCGACGTGGCGGGCAGTCGTACCTGGATGACCGGGGAACGGTACAGCCCCGGCCATGTCCTGCTGCACGGGCTGCCGTTGAACGCGGACTCCTGGGCTCCCCTCGCCGCCCGCATTCCCGGTCCCGTCCTCGCCCCGGACCTGCCGGGCCTCGGGCGCTCGGCCGCCGCGACCGGCTCGGTGGACGCGTGGCTGGAGGACCTGATGAGCCCGGTACGCACCCGCCCCGTGCTGGTCGCTCACTCGCTGGCCTGCGCCCCCGTGGTGCGTTTCGCCGCGGCGCATCCGGACCGCGTCAGTGGGCTCGTCCTCGTCTCCCCGTCGTTCCTTCAGGCGCCCGGCCCCCGGCTCGCCCGGTCGGGTCTTGCCGCACCGATGCTGCGCCGCATGTCCGCCGCGCGGCTGGCACGGACGTTGGGCGTCCCCGCGGGCGCGGAGGTGGCGAGCGCCGCGGCGGACCTGCACCGTCCCGGAGTAGCCCGCCGTGTCGTCACGGCTCTGCGCGGGGACGCCGCCGAGCGGGACCGGTCGCGGACGCTGCTGGGCCGGGTCGATGTCCCCGTCCGGATCATCGCGGGCTCCACCGACCGGCCGCTCGTGGCCGCCGGCCACCCGATGACGGAGATCGAAGGGGCGGGGCACTACCCCCACCTCACCCACCCCACGCAGCTCGCCCGCCACCTGGGTGCCGCCTCGGCTCCGGTCGGCGGGTGACACGGGGCGGGGGCCGCCGGAGGGGCAGGCCTGGACCTGCGCCCTCCGCCGTCCACGGTCGCCCGTAGCACGTCACTTGTCAGCGGGGGCGGCTTCACACGGCCGGTGAGCGGCGCCGGGCCCGGCGGGACCCGTACCTCGCCGGGTACGGCCCGCGATCGCGAGCAGCACGGCTGTCGCCAGACCCAGGGTGCCGGCGGCGAGGAGCTGAACCCGGTGGTCGAAGGTGGCCACCATGGCTGTGCCCACGAGGAGGGCCAGGCCGGTCGGCGCGAAGACCAGAGTGTTCGCGGTGGCCGCGACCCGGCCGAGGAGCTCGTCCGGTGTCTCCTTCTGAACCGTGGTCAGTGCGCTGATGAGCGGCCACGGCAGGCCCAGCCCGATGAGCAGACTGCCGGCCGACACGACGGGCACGGAACCACTGAGCCTGGCCAGCACGCCGACGGCGAAGACAGCGAGGCCGATCGCCGAGAGGGCGCGTGCGGGAACCCGGCGCAGGAGTGCGCCGGCCGCCAGACCGCCGACGACCGATCCGAGCCCTTGGATCGAGCTGAGGACGCCTGCGAATGCGGCGGCCTGGCCCAGCCCGATGTCGAGGAGCGCGAACGTGGCCGTGCTGCTGAGACCCGACGCCGCCATGGCGCAGCCGCCCGCGACCACCAGGGGACGCAGCGTCGGATGCCGCCAGAGGTAGCGGATCCCGTCCGAGGAGGCGGCGGTCCAGCTCTGCCGTTTCCGGGCCGCGGGCGCGGGTTCACGCGCGCGGATGAGACTGAACGCGGCGGCGGCCAGGAGGAAGGACAGCGCGTTCAGCAGAGCCACGGTGGGTCCGCCGAGCACGGTGAACAGACCCGCCCCGATCAGGGGGCCGAGCAGAGCGGTGCTCTCGACCGCGGTCCTGGCAAGGCCGTTGAAGTCACCACGCAGTTCGCTCGGCACGGCGGAGGCGATGAGCGCGGTCTCTGCGGCGTCCATCAGCACGGTCCCCGTGCCCACCAGGGTCAGTACGGTGAAAAGCAGCCACACGTCCTCGGGAGAGCGCACGGCGACCGGCACGGTCATGACGACCGCCAGTGCCAGGCTGGTCGCGATCAGGAGTGTGCGGCGACGCATGCGGTCGGCCAGGGTGCCGATGAACGGTCCGGCCAGGACCGGAGCCCACGCGCAGAAAGTCACCAGGGCGGCAAGGCTGTTGGAGCCGGTGAGCTCCTTCACCCAGACCCCGGAGGCCAGAAGCATGGCCGAGTCACCGAAGCCGGAGATGATCACTCCCCCCAGGTAGATACGGGCGTTGCGGTTCCGCAGCACCGTGAACACACCCGCGGCCATGCCCGAACCCCCTTGATGCCGTGCCTCGTTCGACGCCGTGCCTGCTTGTCCTGCTTCGACATCCCGCTCGGATGTCTCGGTCCAGGTTGCGCCGCAGCCTACCCCCAATCACTTGGTTGGGGGTAGGGCTCCGCATGCCGGCATGCGCTTTACTGGCCGGTGTGACTGATCCGGACCCCGTTCTGAGGGCGCTCGCCCATCCCCTGCGGCTGCGGATGCTCACGCTCATGTGGCCCGGACCGATGTCCGCCGCCGAACTCGCGCGTGAGCTGGACATCTCGCACGCCCTGGCCAGCGGGCACCTACGGCGACTGGACGCCGCAGGCCTGGTCGAACTGGCCGAGGAGCGCACTCGACGCGGGGGCCGCGAGCGCCGCTACCGCACCGTTCACGGGTCACCGCTGTCCGACCAGCGCGACGGGACCCAATTGCTGGCCGCCACCCTGGCCCACACCCTTCAGGAGCGCTCGGTGCGCCGGGCTCCGGAGAGCGAGGGGGTGACCGTCGACGCCGAACTGTGGGTGGAACCGGATGTCTGGGAAGCGGCCAGGCGGCAGCTCGCCGGCATCGCGGCCGACCTCCACGACGCCGCGCGCCCGCCACGCACGCCGGGAACGATGCCTGTGGGCATGAGCCTGATGGCTTTTCCCTTGCGGGAGGCGCCGGGCGTCGCCCCCGACCGGGATCCGTCCTGAGCAACGCACGGGCCGACGCCGGACCGCCGCGCCGCCTCGGCGGGGCGTGCGGTGGAGGCGCCAGGACTACGGAACGGTGGACGCCCGCGCCAGGAGCGGAAAGCCCGAAACGTTCAGGACCGGGGCGGCACCGGCGCCGACAGCCTCAGGTGTTCACGGCCCGGGGCGCAGGAGAAACTCTCCGGCCAGATGGATCGATTCGCGCCTGGTGCGGCCCGGATGGTCCGCGGCGATGAAGTGGCGGCCGATCGCGAGCGCGAAAGCCAGCGTGCAGCGCGCCTCGACCTCGTCGGGGTCCGCCACGAAGCTGCGGAACATCGAACGAAGGAACTCCATGCGGACGTTGTCGATCCGCCGCAGTCGCTCCGCGACCGACGGGTCTTGCCGGGCCCACTCGCGGACCGCGAGATCGATCCGGTGCAGGTCGTCCGAGAAGGTCAGTCGGCCGGCCCGCCGGACCCTTTCCGCGGGGTCCCCGCCTTCGGACTCGACCTGCTCGAGGACGCTGTCCGTGCAACGGCGTTCCCATTCGTCGAGCATCTCGGCGAGCAACGCGGGACGACCGTCGAAGTACCCGTAGAAGCCGCCCTTCGTCACGCCGATCTCGGCAGCCAGCGCCTCTACCCGGACAGCGTCCGGTCCGCCCCTGGCGAGGGCGTCAAGCCCCGCTTCGATCCAGCGACTTCGTGGGGTGCGGGCGACGGGGGGCACCTGCTCACCTGCTCTCGGGGGTGTCGTTTCGCGGGTTCTGTACGGTACCGTACAGATGAAATGTACGGCTGCGTACAGAACGAGAGGCCGAGGCGTGGCACGACTCGCGAAGTCCACCTTTTCCGATCACCGGTGGCGCATCCACGAATTCACCTCGGACTTCGGGGTCGAGGACGTGTGGGCGTTCCGGACCCCCGGAGCCGGGCCCGACGACTTCCCCACGATGCTGATGGCGATGCGGACGGCCGGCAGCCTCACCGAACAGGCCTGGCCGGTGCGGTTCCTGTTCGCCGTCCGGTGGAAGCTCGGTGCGCTCCTCGGCTGGGACGACCCGGCGGCGGGCGTCGGTGCGCGGGTCGCCTCGCTCCGCGACCGCCTTCCCGGCGACCTCCGCGACGCACCCCGGGGCGAGGACAACGACAGCATGCCCCTGAAGGGGCTCTACGAGCTTCCCACGGAGTCCGCCCGTGAGCTGGCGAACAAGACCGTGCACACCGTGATGCACCTCGGCTGGGTGGAGGGGGCGGACGGTGACCACGAGCTGCGGATGGCCGTACTCGTCAAGCCCAACGGACGGTTCGGGCGGCTCTACATGGCCGCCATCGCACCCTTCCGGCACCTCATCGTCTATCCGGCGCTGGCCCGGCAGTGGGAACGGGCCTGGCGCGACCGCGACGACCTCGCGGCACAGCAAGGGGAACGGGGCTGACCGACGATGAACGCGGAGAAGCGACTGCTGCGTTGGGCGAGCGGCATCATGGTCGGGCTGGGGACGGGGCACCTGTCGCTGCTGACCCTGTTCGCCTGGGGAGACATCAACGGCTGGGCGGAGCGCGGGGTATGGGCAGCCGTCCCGCTCGCGCCGAACGAGGGGGCGGCCGACCGGACGGTGGAGTCCCTGCAGAACGAGGTCACCTTCTGGGCCGGTCCGGGAAGCTTCGCCGTGCCCCTGATTCTGCTGGGCTGTCTGACGTGGCACCTCGCGGGCCGGGGGGTGGCCGTGCCCGCCTGGGCCGGCTGGGGCCTCGCGGCGTGGTGCTTCGTCGGGGGCGTCCTGCTCGTGCCGTCCCCGTACTTCGCGGGCGTCGTCTCGGGTGCGCTCGTCGTCCTTGCGGCGCGGCAGGAGGACCGCTCACGGAAGGCCCACACCCGGGAGAACGAACCGGTGTGACGCACGCGCAGCCGCGAATGAGCGGGCCACGGCTGCGGTACGGCGGCGGGCCGTGGGACCGGGCAGCGCAATTCGTACAAGGACCGGGCCCGGCAGCGCCGGCGCCTGGTTCTTTGACGCAGTCCCGGATCGCGGACACGCCTCAGCGCAGCAGGAACTTCTCTGCCTGTTGGGCTCCCGCGTCGCTGCGGCTCTGTGTGGAGTGGCCCGCCCCCTCGACGACGACGAGTTCGGCCCTCGGGGTCACGGCGGCGAGGTCGCGTGCCCACTGCACCGGCGTCGACAGGTCCCGGTCGCCGGCCAGGAGCAGCACCGGCATGGTCAGCGTGTGGCGGGGCGCAGCGTCGTTGGGGCGCGAGGCGGGCCAGGGCAGGCAGGTCCGCGGGATGCCCTGCGCGCCTGCCGTCTCCCGCTCGAAGGGCCACACCTTCGCCGGCCTGATCCGCTGGACGGCCCGCTTCAGAGCCCGTTCACGTTCCTCGACGGGAGCGGAGGCGTCGCCCCAGGGCCATCGCGAGTCGGCGCAGAGCGTCGCGGCGTGCAGTCCGGAACTGAACTCCGAAGGGGGTTCTTCGGACGGCGCGGAGAACCCGGCGACTAGACCGTCGAGACGGGTCCGGTCGCCGGCGGCGGAGGCGTGGATGGCGTTGAGAATGCCGAACCTCGCGTTGTCGAGTTTCGGGTCGATGATGCTCGCGATGACGAGGAGGTTGAAGACGCCGGCGCCGTTGCCGTCGCGGCGGACGACGGTTGCGAGGTCGCGTGCCGGGTCGAAGCCGCACCGCTGCTCCCGGCAGGCGGTGCGCAGCACCCGCGCGGAGTGGCCGAGGGCGTCCTCGTACAGCACGCCCGCACCGTCGAGCGGGACGACGGAGTCGAGGACGAGCTTGCGGACCCGATGCGGATGGGTGAGGGCGTACTGGCCGGCGGTGAACGTGCCGTAGGAGACCCCGTCGAGTGTCCAGGACCTGACGCCGAGGGCGCGTCGCAGGTCTTCCAGGTCGGCCACCGTGTCGGCGGTGGTGAAGAAGTTCCGCTTCGCTCCGAGGCTTTCGGCACAGGCGGTGACGGCGCCGGGCGTGGGGGCGACGGTGTCGCTGCTGCCCACCTCCTTCTGGAGTTCGGGGCAGTCGACGGCCGCGCCGCCGGTGCCGCGCTGGTCGATCATCACGAGCCGGTACTGGGCGAGTGCCTCGGGAAGCCGGTCGCGGATCCGCTGGACGTAGGGGACGCCCGGCTGGCCGGGTCCGCCGGTGAGGAAGAGGAGGGTCCCCCTGGGCGCGTCGGCCTTGCCGAAGACGGCGATCCGGAGTTGCAGGGTGCCCGGCACGGTTCCGGTGCGGTCGAGCGGCACCGTCAGGTCGGCGCAGGTCACGTCGGACTGCCCGGGGCAGGGGCGCGGGTCGGTGAGTCCCCGCGCCACTGACGGGCGCGCCGCCGCGGCGGACGGGGTGGCGGGGTACGGGCCGGGGGCTGCGCCCGGTGCGGAGCCCACGCATGCGACGGCCGTCAGGGCGGCCGCCACGGTTGTACCGGCTCTGGTCAGGAAGGTCATCGTCGCGTTCCCCCACTCGGAAGACGGGCGCCGCGTCGGGTCCCGGGGGACGGCACGGCACCGGCCGGCTTTCCGGCCGCCGCCATCCTGTGTCACGCCCTCCGCCGGGGCGTTGGACATTCATGCGCGATCCGCGAGAAGACTCCGCAAGGCGCTGGGTACGTGGCCGGTATGGCTGCGGCACACACGAGTCAGATGGCCCTGGTCGGCGAATCCGTAAGCGTACGAGAGGGCGCGCAGGTTGCCTTCGCCCTCCTCCAGCGCGTGGAGGACACCGCGGATCCGCAGTTCGTTGCGGTAGTGCGTGAGGGTCGTGCCGGTGACGGCGCGGAAGACACGGCTGAGATGGTGCGGAGAGGCCCCTACGGTGCGGGCCAGCTCCTCCAGGGAGAGGCGGACCTCCGGGGTGCCGGCGGCCAGGGCGGCGCAGGCGTCGCGGACCAGCCGACCGTGGGCGCGGGCGGCGGCGGGGCGGGCGGCGGTGTCCGTGTGCCAGTGCCCGGCGGAGGCGGCCACGCCGTCGAGCAGGCGGTGGAGCCGGTCGGCCAGTTCGAAGTCGTCGGCCCCGCGGCGGCCGGCGGCCAGCAGGGCGCGATGGTGCACGTCGGAGGCGCCGGTGATCGTGAAGCGCCGGGAGAGCGGCGGGCCGTCGAAGCGGTCGGCGAAAAGTTCCGCGCCGACCCGGATCTCGGTGGACCGGTCGCCGGGGCCGGTCGGGTGGGCAACGCGGTGTTCGTCGCCCGGCCGGGTGAGGTAGCCGCCGCTCGCGTCCACGAAGAACTCCTCGCCGGCGATCCGGCGGAGGTAGCCGCCGGACCGTGCGAGGACCACGGTGTACCCGTCCGCGTGCCCGGGGCCGACGAATCCGGCGCGGTCCTCGCAGCACAAGATGTCCTGGACGGTGATCCCGGCGGTCGTGATCCGCCCGCACAGTGCGCCGCGCCGCTCCCGTACAACCTCGTCGCGCAGCAATTCCCTGGTTCTGCGGCCCTCTTCGCCCATGCGTTCCCCCCGTCGGGGGTCGGATCCCCGGCCGGGAGGCCGTTCACACCCGATGAACACTCGAGGCCGGCTGAAGCGCTCGCGGCACGAACGATCCCGGTCCTGGATCTCCTCGTGCCGGCGGCGGGGGCCTCGTGGCTGATGGACATGCGTCCTGGGGGCCTGATCGGCGAGGAGGACGAGGTGCGCTGCCCACCGCCTACGCAGGTGGCGGCTGCTGCGGGCGGGCGAGCGCTGGGTCCTCTTGAGCTTGAACGGCAGCTGCCGGCGCGGTCGGCCGCCGTCCGCGGCTGTTCGCGGAACCGGTGAGTCAGACGCACGTGCCCGCGGAGGCACGCACGCACGCGGTGTCGGGGTGGGCAGGACGGCGGACGGCACCGCGGACTGTGCAGCGCCCACAGGAGCCGCACCACCCGTCGGAGGTCTCGTCCGGCGGGCGGAACAAGTGGACCCCGCCATTGTCGAAGGCCGCACAGCACGTATGCGCCAACACCTCCACCGCCCGCCCGTCGAGGCGTCGGGCGCGGCCGCCGCGCCGGCCTGCCCGCCGTACCGGCTCCACGGTGCACGTATGCGATCAATGACCGTACGCCACACTTTCACCGCACCTCCTTCACACGAGGCGCACTTTCGGTCGTTCCGGGTTCGCGGGCGCCGGCGCGGGGCAGACGGCGTGCCCGCCCCCTGCCTAGCCTCCCGGGCCATGCGATCACCCTTGATGAGACGTCTCGGTCTCACCACCGTCCTCGCCCTCCTCCTCGCCGTGTTCGGCCTGGCGCCCTCCGCGAGCGCGGCGGACCCCGGTCCCGCCGAGCTGACGTTCACCACCGACACGGCCACCACCACGCCGGGCGGCACGGTGAACCTGTCGATGACACTGACGAACAACAAGACCTACGACATCTGGTTCGTCTACCAGACCATCGATCCCACCTGGCTGACCACGCAGCGCCCCGACCTCAAGTACTCCGTCACCGGCTGCAGTCTCGCCACGGCCACCGGCAGCTCCGCCTGTTCCGGCACCGGCCCCGCGAACCTCGGCACCAACTACGGCGCCCCCGTCCCGCCCGCCCAGAGCCGGACCGTGACGCTGACGATCCAGATCGCGGCCGACTCCGGCTGCAACGGCAACATCGGCTTCTACTCGTACTTCTACGCCGAGTTCAGCGACAGCACGAACACCAGCGGGGGCCCGGTCCACACACCCGAGACGCGCATCCTCTGCTCCTGACCTCGCGCCGGGCGTGGGCGGTGACCTGAAACCGGCCCACGACCGCCCGGCGGACCGGTCCGTACCAACGGCAGTCGCACCGGCGGGCCCGGCGGTCCGCCGGTGCGGCGCAATCCCCTCCAACCTGGGCGGCACCTCCTGAAGCCGGACGCCGGCGGGCATCCACGGCGGGCCGTCCGGGGCGCAAATCGCCTCCGACGACCGCCTGTCGCACACCTGCACTTTTCCGTCAGGTTTCGCAGCAGGACCACAAAAGCTACACAGACACCTCACGATGTGACGCGACGGATGCGTCGACGAACGGCCTCTGAGGGGGAAGCCGGCGTCGCGCAAGGGGGTGCGTCCGCTCCGCGGAGCAGTGCTCACCCCTGCCCTGGGAGGGGACAGCACCGCATGAAGCGGACCATACGCACCACCCTGCTCACGACGGGCGCACTCATCGCCGCCCTCGGCGTACCGACCACCGCGGCACACGCCGACGCCCCGGCTCCCCGCATCGATCTGCGGGTGCTGATCGTGAGCGACGGTGGCCCGTCCACCGACGCCATCGCGGCCGAACTGGACACCGCGGGAACTCCGTACACGGAGATCGACCTCGCTCGGGCCGACCGGCCCGTGATCGACGCCGAGTACCTCGCGGACACCGTCGACGGGAGGGAGCGCGCCCGGTTCCAGGCCGTCGTCCTGCCCAACGACAACCCGTTCCCGGCGAACTCGCCGGAGATGGCCGCGCTCGTGGCCTACGAACGGGCCTATGACATTCCGCAGGTCGACGCGTACACGTACGCCCGCCCGGAGGCCGGACTCCAGTACCCGGTGTACGGCGGCTACTCCGGCAGCGTCGACGGCGCGCGCGCCGAGGTGACCGCCGCCGGCCGTTCGGGACCGTTCGGGTACCTCGAGGGACCGGTCCCGTTCGAGGACAACTCACCTACTGTGGGCGAGAGTTACGCGTATCTGTCGACCCCGGTGGCGGGCGCCGACTTCACCCCGTACGTCGAGGCGCCGATCCCGGGGACGGCCCGGCGGGGCTCCCTGGTGGGCGAGTACCGGCACGACGGGCGGCGCGAACTCGTGGTCACCTTCGTCTACAACCGGTACCAGCAGCAGTTCCGGCTGCTGGCACGCGGCATCGTGCGGTGGATGACCGGCGGTGTGCACCTCGGGGCGTCCCGCAACTACTTCGCCGTGCACGTCGACGACGTGTTCGCCGCCGACGACCGCTGGAACTCGACCCTCAACTGCACGCCGGGTGACGTCGACTGCACGGACCCGAACGCCACTCCCGACCCGATCCGTATGACGCCCGCGGACGTCGACCACGCCACCGCCTGGCAGCGCGAGCACGACTTCACGCTCGACCTCGCCTACAACGGCGCCGGCAGCGTCGACCACCGCGAGGACAACAACGGCGTCGACCCGCTCGCCGACAAGTTCGTCGCCGAGCGGGGCGCGTTCCGCTGGATCAACCACACCTACACGCACGCCTTCCTCGGCTGCGAGCAGGACACCACGGTGGTGCCCTGGCGGTGCGCCACCGACGCGGACGGAAGCACCAAGTGGGTCGGCCGGGACGACCTCTCCGACGAGATCGCCCACAACCGTGTCTGGGGCCGCATCGCGGGACTGCCCCTGGAGGACGGCGAGTTGGTCACGGGTGAGCACTCCGGGCTGCGGGTCCTGCCCCAGCAGCCGGCCGACAACCCCAACCTGGCGCCCGCCCTCGCCGACAACGGCATCACCTGGCTGGCCTCGGACAACTCCCGCGAGCCCGGCCAACGTCAGGTCGGAGCGGCCACGACGGTCCCGCGCTACCCGATGAACATCTTCTACAACGCCGGGCGGGCCGCCGAGCAGGTCGACGAGTACAACTGGATCTACACCGGCCGCGCGCAGGGCGGCAGCGGCATCTGCGAGGACAACCCGGCCACCACCACCTGCCTGCCCGCCCCGCTGGACACCGCCACGGGCTACACGGAACACATCGTGCCCCTGGAGCGGCAGATCGCCCTCGGCCACGTCCTCGCCAACGACCCCAAGCCGCACTTCATCCACCAGTCGAACCTGGCGGAGGACCGCATCGCCTACCCGGTCCTGGACGGTGTCCTGACCACCTACGACACCCTCTTCGCGGAGAACACCCCGGTGGTCAATCCGCGGATGGAGGACATCGGGAGCGAGCTGCGGCGGCGCGCCGCGTGGCGCGCCGCCGTGCAGAGCGGTCAGGTCACGGCCTACCGCATCGGCGGCACCGTCACCGTCGAGGGCCCGGACGGCATGGCGGTACCCGCGACGATGCCCGAGGGCACCACGCGGGCCGGCTCTCCCTTCGGGGAGGCCTACGCGGGCGAACGGTCGGGGTGGACGTCCTCCGCGACGGCTCCGCTCACCCTCACGCTGCCGTCGTCCGCCGCTTCCGCCACGGCCGGCGACGCGGACGGCTCCGTACCGGTCACCCGCCCGGCGCCGGACACCCGCGTGCCGGAGGGCGTGGCCGAGCCGGTCGCCCCCGCCGCGGGGAGCTGACCGGAGCGACGGCAGCGAGGTCCCGGCCGCCCACGCGCGGCCGGGGCCGGCACGACCACCCCACACCTCGGCCGTGGAGCACACCGATGCACGTTCACCACGGCGCGCGACGCTCCGGCGCCACGCGCGTCACCCTGCTCACCGAAGGCACCTATCCGCACAGTCACGGCGGTGTGAGCGTCTGGTGCGACCAGCTCGTCACCGGCATGCCCGACATCGACTTCGACGTCATCGCCGTCACCGGCACCGGGCGTGAGCCGCTCGTGTGGGACCTGCCGGGCCATGTCTCGAACGTGCTCTCCGTCCCCATGTGGGGCGAGGCGCCGCCGGGCCGGCCGCCCCGCGGCCGTTCCCACCGCCGGCTCGCCGACGCGTACGAACGGTTCCTGACCGCGCTGGTCGACCGCTGCGCCGAGGACGGCTTCGCGCCCGCCCTGCACGCCCTGGCGCGGGCGGCGGGGGACGGACTGCTCGGCCCCTTCCTGCGCGGCGACACGGCGATCGCGATCCTGACCGCCGTATGGACACGCCCCGGGACGGCCGTGCGTGAGGCGGGGCCGACCCTTCACGACGCACTCACCGCCACCGCCCTGCTCGAACACGCCCTGCGCCCGCTGGCCGCGCCGCCGCCCGAGGACGGGGTCGCGCACGCCGTCAGCGGCGGGGTCGCCGTGCTGCCGGGGCTGGCCGCCCTCGAACGGCACGGTGTTCCGCTGCTGCTGACCGAGCACGGCGTCTACCTGCGCGAGCGCTACCTCGGCTACCGCACCGCCCCCTACCGCTGGCCGGTCAAGGCGGTGGTCCTGGGCTTCTTCCGGCTGCTGGCGGAGGAGAGCTACCGCCGGGCGGCGCTGATCACGCCGGGCAACCGCTACAACCGGCTCTGGGAGGAGCGGGGCGGTGCCGACCCGGCGTCGATCCGCACCGTCTACAACGGCGTCGACCCCGCCGCCTTCCCTCCGGCCGGTCCCGAGCCGGAGACCCTCACCCTCAGCTGGGCCGGCCGCGTCGACCCGATCAAGGACCTGGAGACCCTCATCCGTGCGTTCGCCCTCGTCAGGGCCGAACTGCCCGGGGTGCGGCTGCGGTTGTTCGGCGGGACGCCCCGGGGCGGGGAAGGCTACCGGGAGCGCTGCGAGGCACTGGCCGCCGAGCTGGGACACGCGGACGCCGTGACCTTCGAGGGGCGGGTCGAGGACATCAAGGACGCCTACGCGGCCGGGAACGTGGTGATGCTGTCCAGCATCAGCGAGGGCTTCCCCTTCACGCTGATCGAGGCCATGTCGTGCGGGCGGGCGACCGTCTCCACCGACGTGGGCGGAGTACGGGAGGCCGTCGGCGACACCGGTCTCGTGGTGCCGCCGCGCGATCCGGCCGCGATGGCCGCCGCCGCGCTGGAGCTGCTGGGCGACCCCGCGCGGCGCCGGGCGATGGGTGAGGCGGCGCGGCTGCGGGTGATCGAGCAGTTCACCCTCCGCCGGACCATCGACACCTTCCGCTCCATCTATCAGGAGTTGTCGGCCGCACCGGCGGCCGTGCGGCAGTCCGCCCTCCTCGCGCCCTCCCGTTCCCGGACCGCCGCCCCTCCCCCGCCGGACCCGCGGTCCCCGGCCGGCACGGAGACACGGAGCGTGGCGCTGTGAGCGGACCGATGGCCCTGGAGCCGGGCGGCGCGGAGCAGGACACCCTCGCGCTGCGGCTCGCCGGGCCCGGCCCGGCGATCTTCCGCCGGGGCGACGACATGACACTCGCCCTGCGGCTGCCCGCACAGGGCCCGGACGAGGACGCGGTCAACCGGCTCGCCGCCGACCTGGCCGACCGCGTCGGCCCTGCCGTCCACCCGTACGAGGTGGCCGCGCTCCTGGAGGCCGAAGGGCTCTCCGCCGAGGTGATCCGGCACCAGTACGGACACGAGAACGTCTTCTCGCTCGCCTCCGCGCTGTACGAAAGGGTGCCCCGCACCTTTCCGGAACCACCTGCCGCGGCCGACCCCTGGCGGCCGGACACGGTGCGATGCCTGCTGCGGGGCGTGCTGTTCGCGCTGCCGGCCCTCGCCTATCTGCTCACCGCTCCGCTGTGGCGCGTCGACCGGCACGCACCCGTCCTGATCGTGGCGGCCGTCGCCTCCTGGGCGTGGGGGCAGGCGCTGGGCCACCGGGCGCACCTGCGGCTGGTGACGGGGCGCCGGGAAGCGGCCCGCACTCTGCTGGCCGGGTCCGTGCTCGGCGCGGCGGTGGCCACGGGCCTTGCCGCGCTGCCCGCCGGCGGCGGTCCGGTGACCGCGGTGGCCGCCGCCCAGTCGCTGTATCTGGCCGCGGCGGGCGTGCTGCTCGTCCTGGGCCGGGAGCGGCTGCTGCTGGCCGCACTCACCCCGCTGATCGCCGGCGCCGCGGTTCTGCCATGGTGGGAACCCGGTCCCCTGCTGCGCACGGGACTGCCCCTGCTGGCGGTGCTGGCCACGCTCGCCGCCTGCGCACGGGTCCTGTGGGCCGGCCTCGCCACCCCGGCCGTCCCCGGCGGTCCGCGGCCGGGCCTGCGCTCCTCTCTTCCGTACGGCCTGTTCGGGCTGGCGGCGGCGGTGCTCGTCATGCTGGAGGGGCGGCGGCACCCGTACGCGGTGATCGCGTTGACGCTGAGCATGGGCCCGGCGGAGTGGCTGCTGTACCGCTATCGGGGCTGGTCAGTGGCCGCGCTGCGCGTCAGCGCGACGCCCGGGGCGTTCCGGTTGCGCTCGGCCGCCGTGCTGGGCCTGTGCCTGACCGGCTACCTCCTGCTGTTGCTGCCCCCGGCGCTGCTCACCGGCTCCGACCCGGCCGCGCTGCTGCTGCTCGCGGCGACCCTGTGGACCGCCCTGCTCCTCCAGGCGTTCGGGGTGGCCTGGCCGCCGGCCGTGGTCTGCCTCCTCGCGGCGGGCGGCGCCGGGGCGGTCATCTGGCTGGATCTGCCGCCGGGCCCGGCCGTGCTGCCCCTCTGGTGCGGCGTGGCCGCGGTCTGTCTCACCGTCTGCGCGATCCGCCTTCTCGGCAGACCCTCACCGCACGCCTGACCACCGGTCACCGCACCGGCGCGTGCCGCCCACCGAAGAACACCGGCCGTCCCGATCAGCCGGAGAACACCCGCCTTTCCGCTCAACCGGACGAAAGGACACATGCGTTGACCTCCGCACCGCTCGCCGCCGTCACCGGAGCCGAAGGATTCATCGGCTCGCACCTCACCGAGGCGCTCGTCGCCTCCGGCCACCGCGTCAGAGCGATGGCCCAGTACAACTCCTTCTCGTCCTACGGCTGGCTGGAGACCCTGCCGGCCGACGTCCTCGACCACGTGGAGGTCGTCCTCGGCGACGTACGCGACCCCGGCTCGGTGCGCGGCCTGCTCGACGGCGCCGACTGCGCGTACCACCTCGCCGCGCTCATCGCGATCCCGTACTCCTACCAGGCCCCGCACAGTTACGTGGACACCAACGTCACCGGCACGCTCAACGTGCTGGAGGCGGTGCGCGCGCTGGGGACGCCGCGCCTGGTGCACACCTCGACCAGCGAGACGTACGGCACCGCGCAGACCGTGCCGATCAGCGAGGACCACCCGATCAACACCCAGTCGCCGTACGCCGCTTCGAAGGCGGGCGGGGACCGGCTGGCCGACAGCTACCACGCCAGTTTCGGCACGCCCGTGGTCACGCTGCGGCCCTTCAACACCTTCGGCCCGCGCCAGTCGATGCGCGCGGTGATCCCCACCGTCATCGGCCAGGTGGCGGCCGGGCAACGGACCATCACCCTCGGCGACCTGCGCCCCACCCGGGACTTCACCTTCGTCGAGGACACCGCCCGGGCGTTCCTCGCGGTGGGCACCGCACCGGCGGAGCAGGTCGTGGGCCGCACCCTCAACGCCGGGACCGGTGGGGAGATCTCCGTCGGCGACCTGGTCGCGCTGATCGGCAAGGTCATGGACGTCCCGCTCGACGTGCGTGAGGACCCCGAGCGCCTGCGGCCGGCGGGCTCCGAGGTGATGCGGCTGGTCGCGGACGCGACCCGGCTGACGGCGGCGACCGGCTGGCTGCCCCGCCACACGCTGGAGGAAGGGATCGCTCGGACCGTGGAGTGGTTCGGCGAACCGGCCAACCTGGCCCGCTACAAGACCGGCATCTACAACATCTGACCCGACCGGCTCCCACTCGCAGGAGGTACTCCCATGCACGCAGTGATCCTGGCCGGAGGAAAGGGCGTCCGGCTGCGGCCGTACACCACCGCGCTGCCCAAGCCGCTGGTCCCCATCGGCGACCAGCACACCATCCTGGAGATCGTGCTGCGCCAGCTGGCCACGGCCGGCTTCACCCACTGCACCATCGCCATCGGCCACCTCGGCGAGATCATCCGCGCCTACGTCGGCGACGGTTCGCAGTGGGGCATGAGCATCGACTACGCCACCGAGGAGAGCCCGCTGGGCACCATGGGCCCGCTGCTCACCCTCCGCGACCGTCTGCCGGAGAACTTCCTGGTCATGAACGGCGACGTGCTCACCGACCTCTGCTACGCCGACGTGTTGCGCCGGCACGGGACGTCGGGCGCGCCCCTGACCATCGCCACCTACGCCCGCGAGGTGCACATCGACTTCGGGGTGCTGACCACGGACGCGAGCCGGGTCGTCGCCTTCACGGAGAAGCCCAGCATCGACTACCAGGTGTCCATGGGGGTCTACGGCCTCTCCCGGGCCACGCTCGACGGCTATACGCCCGGCCTGCCGCTGGGCTTCGACGAGCTGGTGCTGGACCTGCTCGCCGCCGGACGGCCGCCGCACGCGTACGAGTTCGACGGCTACTGGCTGGACATCGGCCGCCCCGACGACTACGACCGTGCCAACGCGGAGTTCACCAGCCGCAAGTCGCTTCTGCTCAAGGGAGCCTGAGCACACATGCGCTTCCTCGTTCTCGGCGCCACCGGATACCTGGGCGGCCACGTCGCCGAGCGGCTGCGTGCCCTGCCGGGCGCCCGGGTGCTCGTCGGCGGCCGCTCGGCCGACGCCGACGTCACCGTCGACCTCGCGTCCGACCGTCCGCGGCCGCTGGCGCAGGCCCTGGCGTCGGCGGCGCCCGACGCCGTCGTCAACTGCGCGGGTGTGACCGGCGCCGACGCCGTCACCCTCGCGGAGGTGAACGCGCGTGGCCCCGCCGTGCTGTGCGCGGCGCTGCTGGAGGCGGCTCCCGCGGCCCGCCTGGTGCATCTTGGCTCGGCCGCCGAGTACGGCCCCGGCACGCCCGGCCGGCGGGTGGCGGAGTCGGCGGCGGCCCGCCCGGCCGGCCCGTACGGTGCGACGAAACTGGCGGGCACGGTGGCGGTGAACGCGTCGGGGCTGGACGCGGTGGTGCTGAGGGTGGGGAACCCGGTGGGTCCGGGAGCGCCGCCCACCGGGCTGCCCGGCCGGGTCACCGCCCTGCTCACGGACGCCGGGGGCGATCCGGCCGCGACGTTGAGGCTCGGTGACCTGTCGGCCCACCGCGACTTCGTGGACGTACGCGACGTGGCCCGGGCGGCGGAGCTCGCCGCCACCGCGCCGGGACCCCTCCCGCCGGTCCTCAACATCGGCGGCGGCGAGGCGGTCCAGGTGCGCGAGCTGGTGCGGACGCTGGCCGGCGTGGCCGGTTTCCGGGGGCGGATCGTCGAGGAGGGCGCCGGCGGCTCCGCGCGGTCCCCGCAGGTGTCGTGGCAGTGCTCGGACATCACCGCCGCCCGCGACGCCCTCGGCTGGCGGCCGTCGTATTCCCTCGACGCGTCACTGGCGGCGCTGTGGGCGGCCGCGTCCCGCAGCGAAGAAGGGGCTGCGGCGCGGTGAGCCTGCTGATTCCGCTGTACGTCCATCCGGCGGAGGACCCGGCCGCGTGGCACCGGCTCATCACCCGGGCCGCCCGTACCTGGGCCGTCGTGCTCAACCCCGCCAGCGGGCCCGGTCACGTCCCGGACCCGGCGTTCGCCGCCGCGGCCGACGCGCTGCGGACGGCGGGGGCCCGGCTGCTCGGCTACGTCGACACGGACTACGGCGCACGCGACCCGGCGCAGATCACGGCCGATCTGCGCAGGCACCAGGAGTGGTACGCCATCGACGGCTGCTTCCTGGACCAGGTGACCGCCGGGCCGCACGGGCTGCCGGCCTGCCGCCGACTGGTGCGGTCGGTCCGCCGCCTCGGCGCCTCGACCGTCGTCCTCAACCCGGGCGTGCATCCCGCTCCCGGCTACGCGCGGCTCGCCGACCTGACCGTCACCTTCGAGGGCCACTGGTCCACGTACGTGTCGGCGTTCAACCGCCCCTCGTGGACCTCGCGGCAGCCGCCCGAACGGCTGTGCCACCTCGTCTACGGGGTGCCCGAACTGCTCGTGCCGCTCGCCGTGCGCACCGCACGCGAGCGGGGAGCGGCCGTGTGCGGTCCCGTGACGGGAGAACCGCCCAACCCCTGGTCACGGCTGACCCCCGCGCTGACCGCGACGGACCGATGAGGCGGCTCCCGCCGGCCCTCGTCGTCGCTGTGGCCGTCATGGCGGTCCTGGCCGCCGTGGCCGGCCTGGCGGCATGCTCGGGCGGCCACGATCGCGCGGCCGGCACCCGCGCCGGCGTGTGGCAGCCGCGCCCAGGACTGGCCTGGCAGTGGCAGCTCGACGGCAAGGTCGACCCGTCGGTCGACGTGCCCGTCTACGACATCGACGGCTTCGAGAACACCGCCTCGGACGTCGCCCGCCTGCACCGGGACGGCCGCAAGGTGATCTGCTACGTCAACGTCGGAGCCTGGGAGGACTTCCGCCCCGACCGGGACGACTTCCCCCGCTCCGTGCTGGGCAGGCCCAACGGCTGGCACGGCGAGCGCTGGCTGGACATCCGCCGGGTGTCGGCCCTGCGGCCCGTCATGGAACGCCGGTTCGACATGTGCCGGGACAAGGGTTTCGACGCGGTGGAACCGGATCTGGTCGAGGGTTATGGCAACGACACCGGCTTCCCGCTCACGGCGCACGACCAGCTCCGGTACAACCGCATGATCGCGGACATCGCGCACGAGCGCGGCCTGGCCGTAGGCCTCAAGAACGACCTGGCACAGATTCCGCAGCTGCTGGACGACTTCGACTTCGCGGTCAACGAGGAGTGCGCACAGTACGGCGAATGCGCCCTGCTCGAACCGTTCATCGCGGCGGGCAAGGCGGTCTTCCACGTCGAGTACGCGGAGCCCACGGCAGGGTTCTGCCCGGTGGCCCGTGGGCTGCGGCTGTCGTCGATGCTCAAGAAGCCGGAACTGGGCACCTGGCGCGAGCCCTGCTGACCGGGCGGTGCCGGCGCGCGGGACCGGACGCGTCGCGGCCCCCGGGGCGTTGCGTCAGACGCCCTTGTCCGGCAGGTGCACCTCGGCCGTGTCGGGTCGGTGGTCGGGCAGCGACGACCGTGCGGTGGCCTCCCGGTGCAGCCTCAGGAACTCCAGGTGCCGCTCGTACTGGTCGAGGATGTTGGCGATGAGCTGCTCCTTGCCGTAGCCCATCACGTCGTAGCCCTGGCTGCCGTCGGCAAGGTGCACTTCGAACCGGACGTACGTGTCGTGTTCGGTGACCACGCGGTGGGCGAACGCCGGGGTGGGCACCTCGACCGGCCACACGCGGTAGATGAAGACCTCGTCCCCGCCCATCGGGACCCGCAGTTCCATGTGCGGGAGCCCGTTGGCGTCGTCGACCCCCTCGACGATCGACGCCTCCGCCCCCTGCCGGCCCAACTCGGCGGCGACCTCCTCGAAGGCGGGGTGACAGACCTCGTCGACGAATCGGACCGCCGTCCGGTGACTGGGGAAGCTAATCGCCCTCGCCAGGCGCCGCCGCCAGTTCCACTCCGCCCCCCGGCCGCCGTGGACCGTACGCCCGGACAGCGACGACGGCAGGGTGGTGGTCAGCGCGTCCTCCCGCATCCGTTCGATACGCAGCGCTTTGTACAGACCCCAGATGATGAGGAACATCACGAACGAGAACGGCAGGCCCATGATGATCGTCGCGTCGGTCAGCGCCTGCACGCCCCCGACCAGGAGCATGGCGAGGGTGAGCAGTCCGGTGGCCCCCGCCCAGAAGATGCGGACCCACGAGGGGGCGTCGGTGAGCGGGGTGCGCAGATGGGAGCTGAGGTTGCTCATCACCAGCGCGCCGGAGTCCGCCGAGGTGACGTAGAGCAGCAGACCGACGAAGGTGGCGAGCCCCGCACTGAACGTGGCGCCGGGGAACTGCGCCAGCAGTTCGTAGAAGCCCTGTTCCGGGGCGTTCGCGGCGGTCTCGCCGAACTCGGCGTTACCGGACCGCACCAGGCCGAGCGCGCTGTTGCCGAAGACGGACAGGAAGGTCAGCGTGAACAGGAACGGGATGACCAGCGTCGCCGCGACGAACTGCCGGATGGTGCGGCCGCGGGAGATCCTCGCCAGGAACAGCCCGACGAAGGGCGCCCAGGCGATCCACCAGGCCCAGAAGAACAGGGTCCAGGCATTGAGCCAGTCCGTCGGCTGGTCATAGGCGAAGGTGTTGAGCGTCATCGACGGGAAACGGCTGACGTAGTCGCCGATGTTGAGGATGAGGCTGTTGAGGGTCCGCAGCGGGCTGTCGACGAACAGCATGTAGAGCATCAGGACGACCGCGAGAACGACGTTGAGCTCGGACAGCCGTCTGATCCCCCGGTCCACGCCCGCCACGGCGGACACCGTGGAGAGGACCACGGCGACGACGATCAGGCCGATCTGCGCGGCGGTCCCCTGGGGGATGTCGAAGAGGAACGTCAGCCCGTAGTTCAGCTGTACGACGCCGATGCCGAGCGACACGGAGATGCCGAAGACCGTGCCGATGATGGCCGCGAGGTCGACCGCGTCACCGATCCGGCCGTGGATCCGCTTGCCGATGATCGGGTAGAGGGCCGAGCGGATCGCCAGTGGGAGGCGGTAGCGGAAGGCGAAGTAGCCGAGCGTCATGCCCATCAGGGCGTACATCGCCCACCCGGTGATGCCGTAGTGGAACAGGGTCCACACCACCGCCTGCCGCGCCGCCTCGACGGTCTCGGGATCGCCCTCGGGCGGAGCGAGGTAGTGGCTGACCGGCCCGGCGACGGAGAAGAACATGAGGTCGATGCCGATGCCCGCCGCGAACAGCATGGTGGCCCAGGCGAACAGCCCGTAGTCGGGTGTGGAGTGCTGCGGCCCCAGCTTGATGGAGCCGTACCGGGAAGCGGCCACGAACACGACGAACAGCAGATACAGGGTGGCGGCCAGGAAGTAGTACCAGCCGAACACCGAGGAGATCCAGTCCACCACGACGCCGATGGTGCTCTCCGCGCCCGACGGGGTGGCGATCGCCCAGACCGAGATGGCGAGGATGAGCAGGGACGACCCGAAGAAGACGACGGGCTTCAGCCTGCTCTCCCTCCCCGGGCCGGTGGCCACAGCCGCCGGGTCCTGCTGCTCCGGTGCGTTGCCGTTTCCTCCGTCGAACGACACGGTGTCAGCTCTCCTGGGTGCTGTGCCGGTAGAAGTCGACCGCGGCCGGAGGCAGCGGGGTGTTGCCGAGGATGAGGTCGGCCGACTTCTCCGCGAGCATCATCACCGGCGCGTAGATGTTCCCGTTGGTGAGGTACGGCATCGCGGACGCGTCGACCACGCGCAGCCCCTCGATCCCGTGCACCCGCATGGAGGTGGGGTCCAGCACCGACATCTCGTCGACGCCCATGCGGGCGGTGCAGGACGGGTGGTACGCGGTCTCGGCGTCGCGGGCGACCCACTCAAGGATCTCCTCGTCCGTCCCGACCCCGGGGCCTGGCGACAATTCGCCTCCGTCGTACAAGGCGAAGGCCGGCTGGGACAGGATGTCGCGCGCGACGTGGATCGCCTCCACCCACTCCTTCCGGTCGTTGGGTGTGGACAGATAGTTGAACCGCAGCGCCGGGTGGACCGCGGGGTCGCGGGACTTGATCTTCACCGAGCCGCGCACATCCGAATACATGGGCCCGATGTGCACCTGGTAGCCGTGCTCCGCGCCTACCGGTGTGCCGTCGTAGCGCACCGCGATGGGCAGGAAGTGGAACATCAGATTGGGATAGCGCACCTCGTCGTTGCCGCGGACGAACCCGCCTGCCTCGAAATGGTTGGTGGCCGCCGGTCCGGTGCGGAAAAGCAGCCACTGGAGACCGATCGCGGGTCGTCGGGACCATTTGAGCGACGGGTTGTACGAGATCGGCAGCTTGCAGGCGTGCTGCACATAGACCTCGAGGTGGTCCTGGAGGTTCTCGCCGACACCGCGCAGCTCGTGCACCATGTCGACGCCCAGTGGCCGCAGTTCGTCGGGATTGCCGATCCCGGACAGTTGCAGAAGCTGCGGTGTGTTGACGGCACCTCCGCAGAGGATCACCTCGCCACCGAAGTCCCGTCGGCGTTCCCGGCCGAACCGGCGGTAGTCCACACCCACCGCGCGCTTGCCCTTGAACAGCACCCGGTCCACCTGCGAGAAGCACCGCACCGTCAGGTTCGGCCGCTTCTTGACCGGGTGGAGGTAGGCGCGTGCCGCGGACCAGCGCCGCCCGCGCCGGATGTTGCGGTCGAATCGGGCGAATCCTTCCTGCCGATAGCCGTTGACGTCGGAGGTCAGCGGGTGTCCGGCCTGCTGCGCGGCCTCGAGGAAGGCGGAGAACAGCGGGTTGGCCGCGGGACCGCGTTCCAGCCACAGCGGACCGCCCTGGCCGCGCCAGTCGTCGGCACCGGCCACGCAGTGCTCCATCCGTTTGAAATACGGAAGGCAATGCGCGTAGTCCCACGTTTCCATGCCCGGGTCGGACGCCCAGCGTTCCAGGTCCATCGGATTTCCGCGCTGGAAAATCATCCCATTGATGGAACTCGACCCGCCGAGCAGCTTTCCGCGGCCCTGGGTGACGCGCCGTCCGTCCATGAACGGTTCCGGTTCCGAGACGTAGCACCAGTCGTAGAAACGGTTGCCGATGACCATCGTCAGCGCGGCGGGCATGTGGGTGAAGATGTCCCAGATCCAGTCGGGCCGGCCCGCCTCCAGGACCAGGACCTTGTTTCCGGGGTCGGCGCTGAGCCGGTTCGCCAGTGCGCAGCCGGCCGATCCCCCGCCGACGATGATGTAGTCGTACGCCGTCCGGCCCATGCCGCTCCTCGGATTCTTTGCACTCCCCATCATGACGCGCTAAACATAAACAACGGGGAATTCCGGCGCGCAACGGAGCGGCTGCATTCGGCTCAACCGGGGAAGGACTGCTACGTCCAGTCTGTTTATCGGCGGAAAGTGGAAATCCGCGTCGAGCGGCGCCACACGCGAGATTCTGAACCCCTACGACCAGTCCGTGGTCCGCACCGTGGACGAGGGCGACCGGACGGACGCACTGGCGGCCGTGGCAGCGGCGCGGGCCGCCTTCGACGGGGGCCCATGGCCCTCCTGGACGCCGCGGCAACGCTCCGAACTGCTGCACAGAACGGCGGAGTACCTGCAGCGGGACCGTGCCGAGATCGCCCGGCTGGAGACTCTGGACACCGGGAAGACGCTCGTCGAGAGCGGCATCGACGTCGACGACGTGACGGCCGTGTTCCGTTACTACGCGGGCCAGGCCGAGGCGGACTCCGGACGGGTGGTGGACGCGGGAGACCCGACGATCCGCAGCCGCGTCGTTCATGAACCGGTCGGTGTGTGCGCGTTGATCACTCCCTGGAACTACCCGCTGCTGCAGGCGTCGTGGAAGGTGGCCCCGGCGCTGGCCGCCGGCAACACGATGGTGCTCAAGCCCAGCGAGATCACCCCGCTGACCACCGTCAGGATGGTGGAGCTGATCGAGGAGGCCGGCGCGCCCGCCGGCGTGGTCAACCTCGTACTCGGTGCGGGCGCGACGGCCGGCGCGCCGCTGGTGGAGAGCCCGGACGTCGATCTGGTCTCCTTCACCGGCGGGCTGTCGACCGGCCAGATGATCATGCGTACGGCGGCCGACACCGTGAAGAACGTCGCCCTCGAACTGGGCGGCAAGAACCCCAACATCGTGTTCGCCGATGCCGATGTCGAGACCGCGATCGACCACGCTCTCACCGCCGTGTTCTTCCACGCCGGCCAGGTCTGCTCGGCCGGTACCCGGCTCATCGTCGAGGACTCGCTGCACGACGCCTTCGTCGCCGAACTGGTCGCGAGGACCGAGCGGATCCGGCTCGGCAACGGACTGCACGAGCACACCGAGAGCGGCCCCCTCGTGTCCGCGGAGCACCGGGACAAGGTCGAGGCCTATGTGCGGCTCGGCATCGAGGAAGGGGCGAAACTGGTCGCGGGTGGCAAGCGCCCGGACGAACCTGAGCTGAGCCACGGCTTCTTCTACCGGCCGACGGTTTTCGACGACTGCACGCAGGACATGCGCATCGTGCAGGAGGAGACCTTCGGTCCCATCCTGACCGTGGAGCGGTTCACCGACGAGGACGGTGCGGTCACCCTGGGCAACCACACCGATTACGGGCTCGCCGGCGCCGTGTGGACCAGGGACGCCGCCCGGGCCGAGCGGGTGGCGAGGCGGCTGCGGCACGGCACGGTCTGGATCAACGACTTCGGCCCGTACCTGCCCCAAGCGGAATGGGGTGGGTTCAAACGCTCCGGCATCGGCAGGGAACTCGGTCACGAAGGGCTCGCCGAGTACCGCCAGGCCAAGCACATCTACGAGAACACCGCCCCCGTGCCGCAGCGCTGGTTCGCGCGCTGAGCACCGGAAACGGAAGTGCCCGGGCAGGCTTCATGTCTGCCCGGGCACTGCTCGGACCGGCCCGACCCCGCACCTCGCGAGCCTGCCGCCGGTGCGTTCCCGGCGGGCCGTCGGCGGGCCGTTCCGGCGGACTGCACGGAGCGACGGGCTCCGGCGCCCACCACCTGCGACGATGGTGACGTGGCCGTGGCTCGGTGCCCTGCGCGGCGTGCGGCCGTCGGTCACCTGCCGGGCAGGAGCCGCCCGCGATCTTGCGCTCCTTCGCGCACCAACGAGAACGTAGCCCAGAAGCCCACCCTGCCGAGCTTCCCAGGAGATACCCATGAGGATGCTGATCAACGTTCCCGAGACCGTGGTCGCGGACGCCCTCCGCGGGATGGCGGCGGCCCACCCCGATCTGGCCGTGGACGTGGACAACCGGGTCATCGTGCGGCGTGACGCGCCCGTCGAGGGGAAGGTGGCCCTCGTCTCCGGCGGCGGCTCGGGGCACGAGCCGCTGCACGGCGGTTTCGTCGGGCACGGGATGCTCGACGGCGCCTGCCCCGGGGAGGTGTTCACCAGCCCGGTGCCCGACCAGATGGTGCGGGCCGCCGCCGCCGTCGACAGCGGCGAGGGCGTGCTGTTCATCGTGAAGAACTACACCGGTGACGTGCTGAACTTCGACATGGCGGCCGAACTCGCCGAGGACGAGGGAGTGCGGTTGGGAAAGGTGCTCGTCAACGACGACGTCGCGGTGACCGACAGCCTGTACACCGCCGGGCGGCGCGGCACCGGGGCGACCCTGTTCGTCGAGAAGATCGCCGGGGCCGCCGCGGAGGAGCGGGCACCGCTGGAGCGGGTCGAGGCGATCGGCCGGCAGGTGAACGAATCCTCCCGCAGTTTCGGCGTGGCGCTCAGCGCGTGCAGCACGCCGTCGAAGGGCGGTCCCACCTTCGATCTTCCCCCGGGCGAGCTGGAGTTGGGCATCGGCATCCATGGCGAGCCGGGGCGGGAGCGGCGCCAGATGATGACGTCGCGGGAAATCGCCGACTTCGCCGTGGACGCCGTGCTGGAGGACCTGCGGCCCTCCGGCCCGGTGATCGCGCTGGTCAACGGGATGGGCGCGACGCCGCTGCTGGAGCTGTACGGGTTCAACGCCGAGGTCCAGCGCGTGCTGGCGGAGCGGGACGTCGCGGTGGCCCGTACGCTCGTCGGCAATTATGTGACCTCTCTCGACATGGCCGGCGCATCGGTGACGCTCTGTCAGGTGGATGAGGAGCTGCTCAGGTTGTGGGACGCGCCGGTGCAGACTCCGGGGCTGCGATGGGGACGCTGAGGGCCTGGAGCCTCGAAGTCACACCGTTCGAACCGACCGATCCCAGGGAGTTCTTGTGCTCGACACCGAATTCTTCCGCCGTTGGCTGGCCGCTGTCGCCGCCTCGGTGGACCGGGAGGCGGACCGACTGACCGAGCTGGACTCGGCGATCGGCGACGCGGACCACGGCAGCAACCTCAGGCGGGGGTTCACGGCCGTCGTGGCGGTCCTGGAGAAGGAGCCCCCGGCGACGCCGGGCGCCGTGCTGATGCTGGCCGGGCGGCAGCTCGTGTCGACGGTCGGCGGGGCGTCGGGCCCCCTGTACGGGACGCTGCTGCGGCGCACCGGCAAGGCGCTGGGAGACGACGCCGAGGTGACACCGGGGCAGCTGGCCGAGGCGCTGCGGGCCGGCGTCGCCGCGGTGGCCCAGCTCGGCGGGGCGAAGGCCGGTGACAAGACGATGCTGGACGCCCTCGAGCCGGCGGTGGCTGCGCTCGGCGACACCGCGGAGTCGTTCGCGGCTGCCCGCGAGGCCGCGGAGCGGGGCGCGTCGGCCACCGTGCCGTTGCAGGCGCGCAAGGGCAGGGCGAGCTATCTCGGTGAACGGAGCATCGGCCACCAGGACCCGGGCGCCACATCGTCGGCGCTGCTGCTGGCGGCGCTCGCCGAGACGGCGGAAGCGGCGGAGGGAACGGCCTGATGAGCGACGGCAAGCAGGTCGGCATCGTGCTGGTCTCGCACAGCGGGGAGGTCGCCACCGCGGTCGCCGAACTGGCCAAGGGGCTCGCGGGCGGCGGCGCTACGGCCCCGGTGGCCGCGGCGGGCGGCACGCCCGACGGGGGCCTCGGCACCAGCTCCGAACTGATCACGGCCGCGGCGGAGCAGGTCGACGGCGGCGCGGGCGTCGCCGTCCTCGTCGACCTGGGCAGCGCCGTCCTGACGGTCAAGGCACTGCTGGCCGAGGGTGACGAACTTCCCGCCGGTACCCGCTTGGTGGACGCGCCGTTCGTGGAGGGCGCGGTCGCGGCCGTGGTGACGGCCTCCGCGGGCGCCGACCTGGACGCGGTGGAGGCCGCGGCGTCGGAGGCGTACGGCTACCGCAAGCAGTGAGGGACGGGCGGTGCGGCGGCGGGTGTGGCGAACGGCTCACCCCGCCGCCCGCCGGTGCGCCCGTGCGCGGCTTGTGATGTCGCTGGTCGGCGCATTACTGTCACGGGGCCTTGGTGTTCGGGAAACCGGTGCGGTACCGGTGCGGCCCTCGCCACTGTGATCGGGAAGTCCGGCTCCACCCCCTCACGGGGAGCCACTGGGACACCGCGTGAACGCGCGGTGCCCGGGAAGGCGGAGTCCGGGCGGCATGACCCGTCAGCCAGGAGACCGGCCAGGGTGCGTTGTCCATCCACGAGGTGCTGGAGAGGGTCTCCCACATCATGCATATAGCCGAGGGGTATCTGCCCCCGCTGCACGCGGTCGCCTGGGGCGTCGCGTCGGCCCCGTTCGTCGTCCACGGCGTACGGGCCCTGGACCGCGAGGTCCGGTCCAATCCCGAATCGACGTTGCTGCTCGGCGCGTCAGGGGCGTTCACGTTCGTCCTGTCGGCGCTGAAGATCCCGTCGGTGACGGGCAGCTGCTCGCACCCGACCGGCACGGGCCTCGGGGCCATTCTGTTCAGACCGCCGATCATGGCGGTGCTCGGCACCATCACCCTGCTGTTCCAGGCCCTGTTGCTGGCCCACGGCGGACTCACCACGCTGGGCGCGAACGTCTTCTCCATGGCCGTCGTCGGGCCGTGGGCGGGATACGGGGTGTACCGGCTGCTGCGCCGCTTCGACGTGCCGCTGATGGTGAGCGTGTTCTTCGGCGCGTTCGTCGCCGACCTGTCCACGTACTGCGTCACCAGCGTGCAGTTGGCGCTGGCCTTCCCCGACCCGGGCAGTGGCATCCCGGGCGCGCTCGCGAAGTTCGGCGGCATCTTCGCCGTCACGCAGCTTCCGCTGGCGGTCAGCGAGGGGCTGCTCACCGTGCTGGTGATGCGGCTGCTCAGCCGGTCCAGCAAGGGCGAACTGACCAGGCTCGGTGTGCTGGTCACGGGTGCGAAGAAGGAGGAGGCGGCGCGATGAGCCGTAACGCGAGGATCAACACCCTGCTGCTGCTCGCCGTCGCGGCGCTGGCGGTACTGCCGCTCGTCCTGGGGCTCGGGGACCACAAGGAGGAGCCGTTCACCGGTGCCGACGGCGAGGCTGAGGCGGCGATCACCGAACTCGAGCCGGACTACGAGCCGTGGTTCACCCCCCTGTACGAACCGCCGTCCGGCGAGATCGAGTCGGCGCTGTTCTCCCTCCAGGCGGCGCTCGGCGCGGGCGTCCTGGCGTACTACTTCGGGCTGCGCAAGGGCCGCCGTCAGGGTGAGGAGCGGGCGGCGGCCGAGCGGGCCGGGAGCAGGACGCCGGACGGCGAGACAGCCGCCTCCTCGGTCCCCGGCTCGCGGAGCGAGGGCCCGGACGCCACGACGACGGCGCCGTAGCGCCGATGCTGCCGATCGACGCGGCGGCGCACAGCAGTCGCTGGCGCCGCCGCCACCCCTGTGAGAAGGCTGTCCTGGGCCTCGGTCTGACCGTCACGGCCGTCTGCCTGCCGCCCTGGCCGGGCGCCGTCCTCGTCGCCGCCGCGACGGTCGCGATCCTGCTCGGCCCGGCCGGTGTGGCAGCGCGCCAGCTGTGGCGGGCGTTCCGCATCCCGCTCGGGTTCTGTGTCACCGGAGCCGTACCGCTGCTGTTCGCGGTGGGCGGTCCGGACGGCATGGTGGCCTTCGCGCCCGACGGGCCCGGCGACGCGGCGCGGCTGCTGCTGCGCACCTCCGCCGCGTCGCTGGGTGTGCTGCTGTTCGCGTTCACGACACCCGTGTCGGACGTGCTGCCCCGGCTGGTGCGCGCGGGCGTGCCGCCGGCCGTGGTGGACGTGGCGCTCGTGATGTACCGGATCAGCTTCCTGCTGCTGGACGCCGTCGCCAACATCCGCCAGGCGCAGGCCGCCCGGCTCGGCCATGCGAGCAGGGCGGCCGCCTGGCGGTCGCTGGCCGGCCTCGGCGCGACCGCTTTCGTGCGCGCCTTCGACCGGGCCGGCCGGCTGCAGGCCGGGCTCGCGGGCCGGGGATACGACGGCACTCTGCGGGTGCTGGTGCCGCGGGCGACGGTGTCACGACCGTTCCTCGCCATGGTCGCCGCGCTGCTGTCCGGGATCGTCGCCCTCACTCTCGTACTCGAAAGGTGTCTGCCATGAACCACTCCCCCGCGGGCCGGGCCGTAGTGGAGCTCGTCGAGGCGGGTTACGCGTACGAGGACGGGCCCGCCGTGCTCAGCGGCATCGGTCTCGGCCTCATGGAGGGCCGTTCCACCGCGCTGCTGGGGCGCAACGGCAGCGGCAAGACCACCCTGCTGCGGCTGCTGAGCGGCGGGCTGCGGCCCGCGACGGGCGGACTGCGCCTCCACGGTGAGCCGGTGACCTACGACCGGGCCGGCCTGACCCGGCTCCGCACGACGGTGCAGCTGGTGGTGCAGGACCCGGACGACCAGCTGTTCGCGGCGTCGGTCGAGCAGGACGTGTCGTTCGGGCCGATGAACCTGGGGCTTTCCGAGAACGAGGTACGGGCCCGGGTGGACGAGGCGTTGGCGGCGATGGACATCGCGGCGCTGCGGGACCGGCCCACGCATCTCCTCTCGTACGGTCAGCGCAAACGGGCCGCGATCGCGGGCGCCGTGGCGATGCGGCCGAGGGTGCTCATCCTGGACGAACCGACCGCAGGACTCGACCCGCACGGCCAGGAGCGGCTGCTCGAGGTCCTCGGCCGGCTGCGCGCGTCCGGGACGACGGTCGTGATGGCGACGCACGACGTCGACCTGGCGCTGCGCTGGGCCGACGACGCGGCCGTGCTCTCACCGGACGGCCTGCGCACCGGTCCGGTCGGCGAACTCCTCTCCGATCAGGCCCTGCTGGACTCGGCACGGCTGCGCAGGCCGTGGGGCACGGCGGTCGCGGACGTGCTCCGCGCCCATGGACTGCTTGGCCCCTCCGACGAGGGGCCGCGCACGCCGGAGGCCCTGGCGGCGTGGACACGGCGGGCCACGACGCCGGGGCACGAGGGGGTTGCAGGTCTGACCAGGGGATGACGGGAGAGCCCCAAAGTCGCCTGGCCGTCTCGTCACCGCGGTCGGCACCGCACTCGTCCGGCCGCCGGAAGTTTCACAGCCGCCGGCGTGTGCCGTCCCCGTCACGCCGGAACGGCCGGTGCGCGGTGGCCGCATGCTCGTTCGGCGGCGTGGAAGGATGGGCCCATGTGGTCGCGACTGCCGTTCGGGGACGGGTTACGGTCCGAGCTGGGGTCGCCCAGGCGCTCTCGCAGACTGGACAGCAGCCCTCGTTCGCGCGTGTGGCGCGTCGAGTTGCCGGCGGCGGCGGCGGTGGTGAAGCAGATCGTCGGCGGCCCTGACGCCGACGAGCGGTACGCCCGCGAGGTGGCCGCCCTGCGGTTCGCCGCCCGAGCCGAACCTCCCGTGGTGCCCGCGTTGCTGGCCACCGATCCCGGCGCGCGGGTCCTGGTGCTGGAGCATCTGGACCACCGACACCCGGCCGGTGACTGGATCGTCGACTACGCGGCCGCCTTGGCGCGGCTGCATGCCACCGGCCGTGCGGAGGACGTCGGGGCACTACCCCGGTGGCAGGGCCCGAACCGGGCCGACGTCGAGTCCTTCCTGCGGCTCGCCGGAGCGCTGGAGGTCCCTGTCCCGCCCGGCGTGTCCGGTGAGCTCGACGACCTCGTGAACCGACTCGGCCAGGCGTCCGGGTTCGCTCTTCTCCACGGGGATCCCTGTCCCGGCAATGATCTCCACACCGCCGCGGGGGTCAGATTCATCGACTTCGAGCAGGCGTCACTGGGCAGCGGTCTGATGGAACTCGCCTACCTGCGCATCGGCTTCCCGACCTGCTGGTGCGTCACTTCGGCGTCGGAGCCGCTGCTGGACCGGGCGGAGAGCGCATACCGCGAGGAGTGGCGCGCCGCGACCGGCTCCGAAACCCAGGACGGGCTCGCCGACGCGTGCGCCGGCTGGCTGCTCCGCGGCGACGCGCTGGTCGAGCGGGCACGCCGTGAAAGCACCGTTCATCTGGCCCGCGTTCCGCACCAGGACTGGACGTGGGGCACCGCGACCGCCCGGCAACGGCTCGTCCACCGGCTCGGGGTGGTCGGCCGGATGACGGCCGACCACACGTCTCTCAGCGGCGTGGGCAGCCTCAGCACCGCCATGCGCCGACGCATGCTCGCTCGCTGGCCGGGCCTTCGGCCCGTACCGGCAGAGCGCCCCTAGAGAGGGGCCGGCGTCCTCGGGCGAGGCCTGTGGAGGCATTGTCGTCCGGTGTGCCGGTGTGCCACTCTGCCGGCCATGATCGTCAGGGTGAGTGAGGCGCACGTACGTCCTGAACGCTTCGAAGCGTTCCGCGACATGATCGTGTCCGCGGTGCGCGAGTTTCCCGGCCGCTACCCGGGGCTGGTGGACCACGAGGTGCTGCTCGCACCGCCCGACTCCCTGCTGTACGTCAGCCGCTGGCGCAGCGAGGAGGACCTGGTCGCCTACGCGGGCGAGCACTGGCGTGACCGGCCCGTGGTTCTGCCGGGTGAGGACGAGTACCTGGTCGCACCGCTTCAGGTACGGCACTTCACGCTCGCGTCGTTGAGCTGACTCCTGCCGCGAGGACTTCGGCCGCTGCCGGCTGAGCACGGCCACCCGGCCGGCAGGTGCGCCCGGGCCCTCGCCGGTGATGCCGCACACGCACGCCGGCCTGCCCTCCGTGGTGCGACCCGCCGTCATGAGCCCTGAACCGTCAGCACCACGGAGAGGACATACACGGGCTTAACGGATGTTTTGGGCATGATGCTCCATGCTGGTTCGTGCCGCGTCAGCCCCCGCCCCGGGGCGCCGTCCCTCGGCCGGGGCGGGACTTCCGCGGATCCGACCGACGGAGGACCATGTACAGCCAGGATCACACCCGTCCGGCCTCTCCGACCCGGCGTGCCGTGCTCGGCGCCGGGATCGCAGCGGCGGGATCCGCGCTGTCCACTGCCTGCTCGGGCAGCGGCGCGGACCACGCAGGCGACGCCGGACGGGAGGCCGACCACCTTGGCGCCGAAGGCTCCGGCGTCGCGGACGGCAAGAAGCTCCGGCCCACCTGGACACCCAGCCCCGAAGGCAAGCTCCGAGGTCTCACTGTCACGGCCACGCCGGCCACGGTCGGGATCGGCGGCGGACGCACCGTCAGGACCTCGACGTACGACGGCGAACTGCCGGGCAAGGAGGTGCGGATCACCGCCGGCGACACGCTTCAGCTGACGCTCGCCAACCATCTGCCCGAACCCACCACGGTGCACTGGCACGGGATCGCCCTGAGCAACGACATGGACGGCGTGCCCGAGGTGACGCAGCCGCCCATCAAGCCGGGCGGCTCGTTCACCTACCGCTTCCGGGCGCCGCACCCCGGCACGTACTGGTTCCACCCGCACCTGGGCCTGCAGATCGACCGCGGGATGTACGCGCCGCTGATCGTGGACGACCCCCAGGAGCCGCTTTCCTACGACGCGGAGTGGATCGTCCTGCTGGACGACTGGATCGACGGGGTCGGAGGCTCCAGCCCCGAGGACGTCTTCGACCAACTCCGCAAGGGCAAGCCCGCCATGGGTCACGGCTCCGCCCACAAGCGTGGGGGCGGTCACGGTGCCGGGACCGTACCGTCCAGACCCTCGGGCGGAGTCGCGGCCGGGTACGGTCCGCGGGCGGCCCGCGTGCCGGAGCGGGACGACGCCTCCCCCGCTCCGAATCGGAGGAAGGGGCCGGGCCGGCTGATGACGGGTGCCCGCAGCCCGTTGCTCGGGGGCCACGCCGGCGACGTCGCCTACCCGCACTACCTGGTCAATGGACGCACACCCGACGACCCGGCCCAGTTCAGGGCCAGGGCCGGCGACCGGATCAGGCTGCGCATCATCAACGCGGGCGCCGAGACGCCGTTCCGTGTGGCACTCGGCGGCCACCGGATGACGATCACCCACAGCGACGGCTTCCCCGTGCGCCACCACGAAACCGACTCGCTGCTCCTCGGCATGGGCGAACGGTACGACGTACTGATCACCGCGAAGGACGGCGTCTTCCCGCTCACCGCACTCGCCGAAGGCAAGAACGGCGCCGCCATGGCCGTCCTGCGTACGGCAGGAGGCGCACTGCCCGGTCCCACCACCCGCCCCGCCGAACTGTGGCGCGAGGTTCTGCCGTCAGCGCGCCGGCTCAGGCCCCACGAATCCGTCGAACTCGACCGGCGCAGGCCCGACCGGATCCTCAAACTCACCTTCACCGGGGGCATGGAGGACTACGACTGGGGCATCGACCACCGCCCCTACTCGCCCGACCGCGTCCACCGCGTCGAACGCGGCGAACGCGTACGGCTCGTCGTCGTCAACGCGACCGACATGTGGCACCCCGTCCATCTCCACGGCCACACCTACGCCCTCGCCGGCATCGACTCACGAGGGGCCCGCAAGGACACGGCCACCGTCCTGCCGCACAACAAGCTCGTCCTCGACTTCGACGCCGACAATCCCGGGTCGTGGATGCTCCACTGCCACAACATCTACCACTCGGAATCCGGCATGATGACCACGCTGGCCTACCGCACCTGAGCCGCCCACCAGCGCCCGGCTGCCGTGCCGTCGGACCCGCTCGGCGCCTGCCTCCGGGGTTCGAAAGGCGCGACGGTGGGTGTCGGCGGGAATCGACCACGCCGGAGCGCACGGACCCGGCCCCGGTCCTTCCGGCCCGCCTCACATTCTTAGGGACCTCCATGCAGCACGTCACCCTGAACAACGGCGTCGAGATGCCGATCCTCGGCTTCGGCGTCTACCAGATCCCGCCCGAGGACACCGAACAGGCCGTCTCCGAGGCCCTCGCGGCCGGTTACCGCCTCCTCGACACGGCAGCCGCGTACGGCAACGAGGAGGCCGTGGGCCGGGCCATCAGGGCCGGCGGCATCCCGCGCCAGGACCTGTTCGTCACCACCAAGTTGTGGGTGCAGGACGCGCCTGCCCAGCAGAACACGCGGCGCGCCTTCGAGACCTCGCTGGCCGCGCTCGGCCTGGACCACGTCGACCTGTACCTGATGCACCAGCCCTACGGGGACGTCTACGGCCAGTGGCGCGCCCTGGAGGACCTGAACCGTGAGGGCCTCGCCACAGCGATCGGCGTCGCCAACTTCTACCCCGACCGGCTCGTCGACCTGATCCTCAACAACGAGATCACGCCCGCGGTGAACCAGGTCGAGACCCACCCGTTCTTCCAGCGCACCGCCGATCAGGCACTCATGCGTGAGCGTGGTGTGCAGATCCAGTCCTGGGGCGGGTTCGCCGAGGGGAGGAACAACCTGTTCACCAACCCGCTGCTGCGCGGGATCGGCGAGAAGCACGGCAGGTCCGTGGCGCAGGTCGTGCTGCGCTGGCTCGTCCAGCGCGGCGTCGTCGCGATCCCGAAGTCGGTCCGGGCCGAGCGGATGGCGGAGAACATCGACGTCTTCGACTTCGAACTCACCGACGACCAGATGGCAGCCGTCGCCACCCTGGACACCGGGTCCTCGCTGTTCTTCGACCACCGCGACCCGGCCGTGGTCGACCGGCTCGCGAAGAGCCGCCTCGAAGGCTGACCCGGTGGGGAACGGGCCGGGGCCCCGACACCCGGGCACGGCGCCCGTTCCGGCCGTTCCGGATGCCGAATGGGCCGGGAGACCGGACCATCCAATCAGTGGCGTGTGTGAGGACAGAAGCGGCACCGGGCGTGGCTACCCGCCATGTGCGCAGGTCGGCGTACCACGCGGACCAGCGGGTACACGCGCACCACCGAGGAGGTTCTATGGCCATGCTGGAACGGTCCGCGACCATCACGAGCCGAACGGCGGACGCGCCCGACGAAACGGCTGACACCGGCTGCCCGCCCGAGAGTTCGCGCGAGCGGGTCAATCGCCGGTGGAACGAGATCCTTCAGGAGACCCGGGTCGCACAGACCGGGGTCCAGATTCTGTTCGGCTTCCTGCTGAGTCTGGCCTTCACACCGGCCTTCCGTGACCTCGCCACCTTCGACCGCGGCGTCTACGTCGTCACCGTGGTGCTCGGCGCCTCGGCGACGGGGGCGCTGATAGCGCCGGTGTCGATCCATCGCTTCCTGTCCGGACTGCGGATGAAGCACGAGGTCGTGGAGGCCGCGAGCCGGCTGATGGTCTGCGGCATGGTCCTGCTCGCCCTCACCATCGGCTGCACGCTGCTGTTGATCCTCCACGTCGTGCTTCCGAGCCTCCTGGGGGAACTGCTCGTCGGCGGCGTCATGTTGTGGTTCGTGCTGTGCTGGTACGTGCTGCCCCTCCGTCTACGCCGCAAGGCCGTCCGGCGGGACAAGGCCTGACCTGCGGCGGCCGGAGACGTAGCGCCCGGGGCCCGTCGACCGCGACGGGTCGGACAGCGCCAGACCGACGTGGAGCGATCGTACGGCCGGTGGACCAACGGCAATTGACGTCACGTCAAGGTGAAGTCACGGCGCGGTGACGCGCTTTCGGGACGTGACGGTCTCGCCCCGGACGGCGCGAGGGTCGCCTCGGCGCTGTCCAGCAGCATGTGGGGCAGGACGGCGGAAACGGCTGTGCCGAGCCTGGCGAGCACCGTGTCTGGGTGAGTCCCGTGCCGATGAACAGCGCCCGCCGAGGACGTGTCCTGGGCGGGCGCAGGGGTGTCTAGGCGGGAGTGATGTTCTCTGCCTGCGGGCCCTTCTGGCCCTGGGTGACGTCGAACTTGACCTTCTGGCCTTCCTGGAGCTCACGGAATCCCGAGCTGGCGATGTTCGAGTAGTGGGCGAAGACGTCCGGGCCGCCGCCGTCCTGCTCGATGAAGCCGAAGCCCTTTTCAGCGTTGAACCACTTGACTGTTCCGGTAGCCATGTTGCCCTCCAAGGGGACTCGAATCGGTTCCGCACTGTGCGGGAACCGGAGGTGATCGCCCTGGTTCTCAGAGACTGTGAACAGCAGAATCGCCCGTGTACGCGTACTCACGGGCGACCGGTACTTCGGAACCATGACAGCTGGCCCTGACGCTACACGGACAGCTCCCCACTCTCCACGAGAGCTCCCACGTATGGACCACCGTGAGGATCACGATGCCGTGGTCGCCGGTGTGCGCATCGTCAGCTCCTTCGCGTTGAAGCCGCGAGGCGCGGCCACAGCCGCTCGAGGTCGCGGGTGACCCGCTCGGCCATGGTGTATGCCGGTCGCACAGCTGACACCCGCGAGCGTCGCGCCGTGGTGCTCGCGCGCGGCCCGCAGCCGGGGCCCGATCGCGGCCAGTGTGCCGTCCACGTCGTCGAATGCCACCTTTCCCTCTCCTTCTTGCCGTGCCGCTCCCCCGCTCTGTGCGGTTTTGCCGGAATGGCAAGGCTGATCGCGTCGGGTGGGTGCCGCGCCGCGTGATCGATGGGTCGTCGGAAAGCTGTGATGTACGGAGTACGGGTCGGCTGGTCGGAGGTGGAGAACAGCATGGGCTTTGTCAGCCTCGTCAACGAGCCCGGCCCGCAGCATGACCAGGCGGGTGGTCGGCGTTGCGGTGGGAGGCACCGGCAGCGAATCGCGCGGCGGCCTCCAGCCGGATCCGCTCGCGAAACGCCTGAACGTTCAGGCGTCAGCCCACCACCTTGCAGATATCTCCCACAACCGGCATACCGCGCCGATCACACATCGTCAGCCCCTGCCGACATCACGCTTCCAAGGTCAGTAGCGCCAAATGGCTTCGTCTTCCAATGAGTTCGGCCCTGCCACTGCCCCCCATGAGCCCATTAGGGTGGCCCCGTGGCCGACGCGAGCATGGACAGAGTGAACCGCTTCCGGGCCGAGGCGTCATCCCGGGGTCTGCCGTCGGAGGAGGTGGAGGAATGGATATGTGTCGCCCGTCCGGCGGTGTACTTGGCGGAGGGCGGTAACGGTCCCCTCGTGGCCCAGGTCGGCGGCGACCCCATGCTGCCGCAGGGCGTGCCGAGGCCGTCCGATCCCTTCGTGGCCTCCGTCGACCTCGCGGCTCTCCCGCCGGGCGGCACCGGCCTCCCGCTCCCCGCCGACGGCCACCTGCTCCTCTTCTCCGGCACCGATGTGCACGGCATCGGGGGCCAGGTGTCCGACGCGGTGCTGTACGTCCCCGCCGGGACCCCGACAACCTCGAGCCCCCTCGCACACAGCTGGCGCGAGCCGTACCGGCCGCGTGAGCTCCGCACGGTCTGGCACCAGCCGAGCGCGCAGATGCCGGAGAGCTTCGCCCTCGACAGGTGGGGCGACTTCCCCGAGGACGAGCAGTTCGAACTCGCCGACGAACTCGGTGACGCATGGGCACACGTGGGCGGCTACCGCCCTTCCTGGGCCTTGCAGATCGGCGGTCACCCGGTCTCGCCCCAGAACGACCCCGTCCACTACGCCCGTGATCCGGAGGAGGCCGAACCCTCCGAGCAGGGCGGTACGGCCCACGGAGAGGGCGCCGACGACTGGGCTCTCCTGGCCACCTGGAGTTGCGGCGACGATGTCACGGAACTGGACTCCGGCGTGGCCCACTGGGTGGTCCGCCGCCGGGACGTGGCGGCCCGCCGCTTCGACCGGGTCCACCGCTACGTCGAAATGGCCTGACCGCGCGGGGCGGGGACGGTCGGCTCCGCGACGCTCATCAGCTGCTCTCTCCGCCACGCCCACCCGGTCCGTGTCGTCGCCGTGACGATCGGTCTGCCCGGAACCCGTAGGGAGGCGGGCGGTTCATCGGCCATCGGATCGCGGGGCCGGTCCGGCGCCGGGAACGCGGGGCTCGCCCGCCGCCTCCCGTGGCCCTGCGGGAGGGCTCAGCGGAGCAGCAGGTCGCGGATCGCCTCCGTGATCTCGTCGGGCGCCTCCTCGGCCATGAAGTGCCCCGCGCCGGTCAGCCGGTGGTCCAGGTCCGGCGCCCACGCGTTCCAGACCGCGGCGGCGTCGTAGCCCAGTCGCGCGCCCCAGTCCTGCTGGACGACTGTCACGGGCATGGCCAGCTGGGAACCGGCGTCCTGGTCCGCCTGGTCGTGTGTTATGTCGATGCCCGCCGAGGCCCGGTAGTCCGCGACGATCGACGGCACGGCGGCGGCGCTCGCCCGCAGATATGCGGACCGGACCGGTTCCGGCATGGCGGCCGGGTCCCCGGCCCAGGCGTCGAGGAAGGAGCCGAAGTAGGCGTCGGCGCTGTTGGCGATCATCGTCTCCGGCAGCCCCGGCGGCTGCGCCATGAGGAACAGGTGGTAGCCGACCGCCGCCGGAACACCGTGCAGGACGTTCCACATGTCCAGGGTCGGCACGACGTCAAGGATGCCCAGGTGTGTGAGGGCCTCGGGATGGTCCAGTCCCGCCCGGAAGGCGACCAGGGCGCCCCGGTCGTGGCCGACCAGGGCGAAGCGCTCATGGCCCAGCGCCGCCGCCAGGGCGACGACATCGGCGGCCATGGTGCGCTTGGAGTACACCTCAGGGCCGGTGGCCGCCGGCTTGTCGCTGGCACCGTAGCCACGCAGGTCGGGACAGATCACCGTGTGCTCGCCGGCGAGCCGCTCGGCGACATGCCGCCACATCAGATGGGTCTGGGGGAAGCCGTGCAGCAGAACGACCGGGCTGCCGCTGCCGCCGACGGCGGCAACCAGCTCCACTCCGTCGGTGCCGGGCAGACGGACACGGTCGAAGCCGGGGACGGTGAGAGTCATGAGAGGCCCTTTCCTGGGATCGGAGGACCGGCGAAAGCCTGGGTCCGGGGACTGACGGGATCAGCATGGGCGACGGCGATCAGCAGCCGATCAGTACGCTTCGACGCCGCCGACCCGCGGCACGGAAGATGGGGGCATGCGAATCGACGTACTCGGTGCCGTGCGGGCCCTCAACGACGACGGCACCCCGGTCGACCTGGGCGGACCCCGCCACCGTGAAGTACTCGCCCGGCTTGTCGCCGCCGGGGGACGGATGGTCGCCACCGACACCCTCGTGGACGACCTGTGGGCCGAGCCGCCGGTGCGCGCCGTGGGTGCGTTGCGTACGTTCGTCGCCGCGCTGCGCCGCGCTGTCGAACCCGGCCGGCCGCCCCGCACCCCGCCGCGCGTCCTCGTCACGGAAGGCCCCGGCTACGCGCTGCGCCTGCCGCGCGACACCGTGGACGTCCACCGGTTCGAGGACGCTCTGGTCCGCGCCCGGCGTACACCCGAGGCGCTGACCGACCTCGACGCGGCCCTCGCTGCCTGGCGCGGCCCCGCCTATGCCGACGTGGCCGGCTCCGCGTGGGCCCAGCGCGAACGGACCCGGCTGGAGGAGCTGAGGCTGGAGGGTGTGGAACTGCGCGCCCGCCTCCTCCTCGACTCCGGTTCAGGAGCCGAGCTGGTCGCCGAACTGGGCGCCCACGTCACCGAACACCCCTGGCGTGAACCGGCCTGGGGGCTGCTGGCCCGCGCACTGCACCGGGCAGGCCGTCAGGCAGACGCACTGGCCACCCTGCGCCGCGCCCGCACGATGCTCGCGGACCAGCTCGGGCTCGATCCGGGTGCAGGCCTCCGGCGACTGGAGACGGACATTCTCCGCGGAGCTACGACGCTCCAGCCCCCACGTACCGTCTGGACCGCAGGCGTACGACTCGGACCGCGCACCACCGTGGAACTGGCGCGCACCCTGGCCCTGGCGGGTGGTGACGCCCTCATCCACTCGCGGCGCGACCGCCTCGCCGCCGTCCAGGCGGCGGAGCGCACCGGAGACATCGCCCTGACCGCCCGCGTCATCGGCGCCTACGACGTGCCCGCCCTCTGGAGCCGGGCCGACGATCCCGATCAGTCCCACGCAGTCGTCGCGGCGGCCGAGCGTACGCTCACCGCGCTCGGCACCGACAGCCCCGCCGAACTCCGCGCCCGCCTGCTGGCCACCGTCGCGGTCGAGAGCCGCAGCGCCGATCTGTCCGCCGTCGAACGGAGGCGCGCCGGGCAGGCGGCGCGCGAGGCCGAGGCGCTGGCCCGGGAGCTGGACGATCCCGCCCTGCTGGTGTTCGCCCTCAACGGCGTGTTCCTCCAGTCCTTCACCCGGCCCGGGCTCGCGACGGCGCGGGACATGATCGGCTCCGAGATCCTCGACCTGGCGACCCGGCACGAGCTGCCGGACTTCGCCGTGCTCGGCCGGCTCATCCTCCTGCAATCCGCCTCCGCCCTCGGCGACCTCGACGCCGCGACGGCACACGCCGAGGCAGCCGAGCAGCTCGCCGTCAGCACCGAGGCCCTGCTCGTCCCCGTCCTCACCGGCTGGTTCCGGGCCCGGGCCACGGCCGCCCGCAGTACCGAACCGGGCGGGCCGACCGCCGCCACGGCCGCAGCGCAGTACCGCGCCGCCGAAGACGCCCTCGCGGAGACAGCGGGCATGCCGGGGCTGCACCGGGGCCTGTTCGCCCTCGCCCTCCTGGGCCTACGTCTCCTGCACGACCGTCCCGCGCCCACCGATCCCGCCCTCGACTGGGGCCCGTACCGCCCTCGGACACACCCCTTGGTACTGCTCGCCCGCAACCGCGACGAAGAGGCCCGTACAGCCCTGACCATGACGCCCGAACCACCCCTTGATCACATGCAGGAGGCACTCTGGTGCCTGACCGCCCACGCCGCCGCCCGCCTCGGCGAGCGCCCGGTCGCCGCCCGCGCAGCAACGGCCCTGCGCGCCGCCCGCACCGAACACGCGGGCGGCGCAAGCGGGATGCTGACGCTGGGGCCGGTGGCCCGGTACCTGGCGGAGGCGGAGGCATGCGCCGACAACAGATGACCGACATCGTCCGCGGCCTGACGTCACGTCACGGTGAAGTCACGGCGCGGTGACGCCCTTTCGGGACGTGACGGTCTCGCCCCGGGCCGTCGCGAGGGTCGCCTCGGCGCTGTCCAGCAGCATGTCCAGCGCGTGCGGATACGCGCTCTCGTTCATGCGGTCGACGAGCAGCGGCGCGGTGGCGGCGATGTTCGGATGGGTGTCGGCCGGCAGCCGGGCATAGGTCGCCTGCCAGACCCTCTCGTCAGCGGTCCGGGCCGTGTCCGGAAGAGCCAGGCTCGCGGCGTCGAGCGCCGCGAAGGCGAGCGTCTGGTCGATGAAGGCCTGGTAGATCCGCACCGCTTCCGGATCGGGGAATCCGGCGGAGCGCAGTACGCCGAGGATCGTCTCGTCGGCGGCGATCTCGTTCGCCCGGCCACTGACCCGGCTGGCCGTGAGGACGGCGGCCTGCGGGTGCGCGAGATAGGCGGAATGGATCCGCAGCCCGAGATCTCGCAGATCGCCTCGCCAGTCGCCCACGGACCGCCGGCCGCGCATCGCCCGGCCCATCAGCTCGTCGGCTATCGCCAGCGTCAGATCGTCGGTGCCGCGGAAGTACCGGTACAGGCTGCTCGGGTCGGCTCCCAGCGCGGTGCCGAGGCGCCGCACGGTCAGCCCTTCCCGGCCGTGCTCCTTCAGCATCCGCAGCGCCGTTTCCACGATCAGCTGCTCCGAGAGGACGACGCCGTTCTTGGTGGGCCGCCTGCGGCGGCGCGCCGATTCCGTCACCACCTGCTTGGCCATGAGGCCTCCCTCCGTCCCCGTCGAGCTTATGCCAACGCCATTGACGTGTTGTGACGAGGACGCCTTTCATGGCGGCACAGGGCTGCTCCTGGCCCCCCGACGAAAGGCGTGTCTGATGCGAATACTGCTGGTCGGCGCGGGCGGTGTGGGCACCGCGATCACCCGGATCGCCGCCCGCCGCTCCTTCTTCGACCACATCGTCGTCGCCGACCACGACCTGCCGCGCGCCGAGGCGGCGGTCGCCGCGCTCGGCGGGGACGGAACCCGTTTCAGCGCGGTCCGGGTCGATGCCGGCGACCGGGAGGCGGTCACCGCGCTGCTCGCGGCCGAACGGTGCGACGTGCTGCTGAACGCCACCGATCCGCGATTCGTGATGCCGCTCTTCGAGGCCTCGCTCGAGGCGCGGGCCCACTACATCGACATGGCGATGTCCCTGTCGTACCCGCACCGCGACCGCCCCTACGCGGAGTGCGGGATCAAGCTCGGTGACGCGCAGTTCGAGCGTGCCGCGGACTGGGAGAAGGCCGGGCGGCTGGCGCTCGTCGGCATGGGGGTCGAGCCGGGGCTCTCCGACGTGTTCGCCCGGTACGCGGCGGACGAACTGTTCGACACGATCGAGGAGATCGGCGTCCGCGACGGTGCGAACCTCACCGTCGACGGTTACGACTTCGCCCCCTCCTTCTCCATCTGGACCACCATCGAGGAGTGCCTCAATCCGCCGGTCATCTGGGAGAAGGGCCGGGGCTGGTTCACCACGGCCCCGTTCAGCGAGCCGGAGGTCTTCGAGTTTCCCGAGGGCATCGGCCCGGTCGAATGTGTCAACGTCGAGCACGAGGAGGTGCTGTTGATCCCGCGCTGGGTGGACGCCGGGAGGGTCACGTTCAAGTACGGGCTCGGTGACGACTTCATCGAGACCCTGAAGACGTTGCACAAACTCGGCCTCGACCGCACGGACAAGGTGACCGTCCCGGGCGGGGCGCAGGTGTCCCCACGCGACGTCGTCGCCGCCTGCCTGCCGGACCCGGCCACGCTCGGCGACCGGATGCACGGCAAGACCTGCGCCGGCACGTGGGTGAAGGGGACCAAGGACGGCGCTCGGCGCGAGGTGTACCTGTACCACGTGGTCGACAACCAGTGGTCGATGCGCGAGTACGGATCGCAGGCCGTCGTCTGGCAAACGGCGGTCAACCCGGTCGTCGCCCTGGAGCTCGTCGCCGGCGGCGTGTGGGCGGAATCCGGCGTCCGCGGCCCGGAGGCGCTCCCGCCGGTGCCCTTCCTCGACCTGCTGAGGGAGTACGGCTCTCCCTGGGGCCTGCGCGAGCAGTGAGAGCAGTGGCCGGATTCCCGTCCGCCGGCGTCCCCGGTGAGCCGGACGGGAATCCGAGGAGCCCATCTCGCCCGAAGAGGCGACCGGTTCACGGTGGGTGGGCGACCGGTTCGCCTGTGCCGGAGGGGAGAACGCGGCCGACCCCGTCGCATAACCTCGTGCATGGAGACGTCGGATGCCACGGGTGTCCACCTTGAGGAGGCGATGGTGCTCGGAAGAGGCACGCTGTTGCTCGCGGGCGCCGCGATCGTGGCCTGCATGGTGCTCCTCGGCCCCAGCACACCGAGCGGCGCCCTTTTCGCCAGGTCACTGCCCGTCGAAGCCGCCAAGGACGTCGTACCCGGCCGGGTCATGACGTGGAACATCTGCAACCCCTGCGACGCGCGTAACGTCGACCGGGCAGCGGAGATAGCCACGTACGCGCCCCAGGTCATCGGCCTGCAAGAAGCGTGCGTGCGTGACGTCGAGGGAATCCGGGACCATCTGGCGAGACGTCACGGACTGGTCTACCACGTCGCGTACGGAACGGTTCTTCGGAATTGGGGCCGCTGCGGTGGAGCGCCGTGGAGCCCGGGGGCCTACGGCCAGGCGATCCTCTCGGCGGCACCGATGACGGACCGTGTCAGCGTGGAGTACCCCGACGGAGGGTCCGAAGACCGCGGGTACGTGGCCGTCACCACCACGGTGGGCGGCAAGCCCACCCGGGTCTTCAACACGCACCTGGCCCAACGACGCCAAGAAGCAGTGCGAGCAGGCCAGGTCGACGTCCTCGCCGCGGACGTCGACCGGCACGACCGCGCGATCGTTCTCGGCGACTTCAACGCTGTGCCGGATGCTCCCGAACTGACCGGGATGTGGGCGCTGGCCGCGGATACGGACCGCCACTGCCCTCCCTCGTCCGCCGGCACCTGCGAGCCGACCACCGACTGGCGGAGCAAGTTCGACTACATCTTCCTGCGAGGCATCGCGTCGCTCGAGCACGGCGTGCATCCCACCCCGCACTCGGACCACCATCTGCTGCACGCCGACCTCGACCCCACCAGGGGCGAGGGCATCCAGCAAGCCCTGCCGACATCGGTCGCCTTCACAGCCTCACGTCCGTCGGCCGACCGGCAAGGCGGCTGACAGCGAGGTGGATCAGGCACCGCCCGGTCGCCGCCACCTTCCGCACCCGGTGAGGGGCGCCGTCGTGGCAGATCCCGCCGAAGCCGGGACCGCTGTGAGCGAGGGCCCGGCGAGGACGGGCGTCACCGGTTCGGCGCAGTCCCGGTCGCCGGAGCGGCCGAGCCGCGCAGACCGGCGGCCGCCTACTGCGGCTTGGTCGCGATCTGGATCAGGTTGCCGCAGGTGTCGTCGAAGACGGCGGTGGTGACGGGGCCCATCTCCAGGGGCTCCTGGGTGAAGCGGACGCCGAGACCGCGCAGGCGCTCGTACTCCGCGTTCACGTCGTCGACGGCGAACTGGGCGAGCGGGATGCCGTCCCCGACGAGCGCGTCGCGGTAGGTCTTGACGGCCGGGTGACCGGCCGGCTCGAGGAGGAGTTCGGTGCCGTCGGGCTCGTCGGGCGAGACGACGGTCAGCCACCGGTCCTCCCCGCCCACGGGGACGTCGTGCTTCTTCACGAAGCCGAGGATCTCGGTGTAGAAGTGCTCGGCCTTGGCCTGGTCGTCGACGAAGACGCTGGTCAGATGGATCTTCATGGGGTGCTCTCTTCCGGTCGGGACGTGTCCGACACGAGCCATCGCTCGGCGATCTGCCGCAGCGGGGCCGTGTTCAGGTCGTGGAATTTGTAGCGGCCCTCGCGCCTGGTCCCCACGAGCCCGGCGGCCTCCAGCACGGCGAGGTGCTGGGAGACCGCCTGACGCGAGATGCCGAGCCGGTGCTTCATGCTCAGTCGGGAGCAGATCTCGAACAGTGTCTGTCCGGACTTATCGGCGAGCTCGTCGAGGATCGTGCGGCGGGTGGGGTCGGCCAAGGCTTTGAAGATGTCGTCGGCCACGACCACAGCATAGGCAAGTATTCACTTGCCTATCAAGTGGAGGTGCGTCTCCCGCTGAGTCGGCCCGTCGTCCAGCCGTTCGATGTCACGTGCGGGACGAGTCGCGGGCCTTCTCCGGTCGGTCGGGCCGAGGCACCTCGGGTGACCGCCGGGCGGCCGGTCGCATATGCGCCCATCGGCCACGGCGACACCCGCGCAACGATTAGCGTGGTCTTCGGCGGACGCGCTACTCGACCGGGAGGTCCTGACATGGCCAGTAAGTTCACCGAGCTTGCGATCGACTGTGCCGATCCCGCCGGTCTCGCCCGGTTCTGGTGCTCGGTCCTCGACTACGAGGTGCAGGACGAAGACGACGGAATCGTCACCATCGGCCCCCCTGCGACGCCTGAGAGCAAGAACCGACCGGGCCCGGTGCCACCGGTGTTGACGTTCGCGCGCGTACCCGAGGGCAAGACCGTCAAGAACAGGCTCCACATCGACGTCAACCCCACCGACAGGGAGCAGGACGAAGAGGTCCGTCGTCTGCTCGACCTGGGGGCGCGGCACGCCGACGTCGGCCAGACGGGCGACGAGAGCTGGGTCACCCTTGCCGACCCGGAGGGCAACGAGTTCTGCGTTCTCGCGAGCCGCCGCCCCTGATCGGAGGCCGCACCACGCGCCGGACCTCCATGGACGCAAGGGGCGCCGCGTACGGGGGGCGGGCACCGGCGGGCGGGGCGGCAGGGCGGCGAACTTCTCGCACCAGGCGGCGCGGGCGGCCAGGTCCTGGGGGCGGATCGCGTGCGACGGGATCCGGGCACCGGCCCATCGCCGCCGGCCCGGCCCGCCCGTGGCCGGGGTCGATCCTGAGCTTGCCGGACATCGCCGCGCGGGCGCTATCCGATCGCCGCCCGCCGCAGCTCGGCGATCGAGCCGCTGATCGCGTCGGCCAGCCCGGCGATCCCGGGGAGCGCTTCGGGATCGGTGCAGATCCCCACGCCGACCGTTCCCGCGTAGGAGATCGCCGAGACCCGAAGCGCGTGGCGTTGCGCCGGTTCGGCGACCGAGTAGAGCCTCTCGATCCGTCGGCCGGTCACCGCGAGAGCCGCGCGCGGGCCCGGCACGTTCGAGATCGCGAGGCTGAACTCGTGCGGGCCGGCGGCGATGCGCTCGAGGGCGCGCTCGAGCGGTGGGCAGCGGGCGAGCGCGTGGAAGAGGTCGTAGAGCTCCTGGGCGTCGCCGGCGACCTTGCGGGCGGCGGTCCCGGCACTGATCCGATCGAGACGGGCCAGCGGGTCGGCCTCGGCGAGCGGCAGGTCGACGTTCAGGAACGAGTCGCGGTTGCCGAGTTCGGCCGGACCCTCGTCGCGGTGGTGGAGGCTGACCGGCACTTGGGCCCGCAGTCTGCCGACGCGCTCGCCGGCGGCCGCCAGCCAGGCGCGCAAGCCGCCGGAGACCGAGGCGAGCAGGACGTCGTTGACCGTGGCCCGGCCGGGTCGCGAAGCACCGATCGCCTTCAGCTCGACGAGCGGCGCGGTGGTGAAGGCGAGCTCGCGCGCCGTGCCGATCCTGCGGTCGAGCACCGAGTCCTTCGCCCGGTGCCCGAGCTCCCGCAGGAGCGTCGCCGGAAGCCGGCGCACTTCGTGGCCGCGCGAGCCTGCCGCCGCGGGCACGGCAGCCCCACCACGAGGCGGCGACGGCACGTCACCCGACGGCTCCCACACGACTTCGTCGAGGAAGCGCAGGCAGCTGATCCCGTCGGCCATCGCGTGGTGGATGCGCGCGACGACCGCCTCGCGGCCGTCGGCGAGCGGGCCGAGGACGTCGAGCGCCCACAGCGGGCGACGGTGGTCGAGGCGTTCGGACATCAGCTCACCCGCCGCCGCCCAGACGCCCCGCTCGTCCGTCCCGGCGGTGCCGTCGCGGCGGCGGACGTGTGCGGCGATGTCGAACTCGTCGTCGGTGACCCAGTGGGCGGCGGGGAGCGCCACCCGCTCGCGGCCGCGTGATCCGGCCTCGAGCCTGGCGTCGACGCTCTCACGCAGTCGGTCGAGGTCGAGCGGGGCGTCGCTCGGCTCGAGCATGATCATCTTCAGCGTATGACCGGCGATCGCCGCCGACTCGAGTGCGAGGAGCCGGGCGTCGTCGGGACTGAGTCGATGCGATCCCTCCACGCGCCGACCCTACGTCCCGGAGCGCTGGTTCGTCCGGATTGTCGCGGTCTGGGTGACGGCCGGCCGAGCGCGACCGCATCCGAACCGACCGACGTGGCGCCGGGGTGGGAACGAACCGCCCGGCTCCGTCTGCGACGCCCCTTCGGTCGGACCCGGGGCCGCCGGTGTCCGGTCGGCATGCCCCCAGGACGGTTCGGACTGCCGCACGGGAGGGGGCCGGCCGTGGAGCGGTGGCCCGACACGGCGACGGCCAAGGGGGCGTCAGTTGCCGACCCGGCCGGCACCGGCAGCTTCAACGACCGGCTCGAATCGAAGCGTTCGAACCGGCTCGACGAACCTCTCCTAGGCCGGCGGGACGTACGTGGTGCCCTGCCGCGCGGCTGTGCGCAGTGCCGCGACGACGGCCGTGGTCGTCGGGTTCGCGGTCCCGGTGCGGCGGGTCGCGGCGAACAGGAGGCGCAGGATCGGGAGGTCTTCGACGGGCGCCGTGCGGATTCCGGGCGTGGTCGGGTCGATGGCCGTCCGGGGGACGAGCGCGGTGGCGAGGCCGGCCCGTGCGAGGGTGAGCTGGGCGGCGATGTCGGCGGTGACGTAGCGGGGCGTGGGTGTGAAGCCGGCCTGGTGGCAGGCCTGCAGGATGGCCTGACCGCAGTCCGTGGTCGGCGGCGGCACGGCGAGATCGTGCGTGGCCAGTTCCCGCAGGGTGACGGGCCGCTCGTCGGCCTGTTCGGCTGCGGTGACGACGAGCAGCGGATCGTCGAGCAGCGGTGAGACCTCGATCCCCCGGGGTGTCGCATCGGTCAGGTGGTGATACCGCTGCCCCAGCACGACATCGACGGTGCCGAGCGTGAGTTCCCGCAGTTGCGCCTGGTCGGTGACAAGGCACGTCACGGTGAGCTGCGGGTGGTGCGAGCCGAGTGCGGTGAGCGCGGGGGCCACGATCCTGGCGACGGTGGACGGCAATGCGGCGAGCGTGGCGGTGGCGCTGGCGGGACGGCCCGTGATGCCGGCGGAGGAAGCCGCCGCCTGTTACGCGGGGGCCGTCCGGACGTGGGGACGCGCCCACATCCCCGGCGACGTCGACGTGGAGCACTTCAACCACCTCGCACAGCAGCTGATCGACGCCGCCGACGCCGACGCACTGCCCCTGTTCGCCGGCTGGCGCGCGCAGCCCTGCCCCGACAACAACCCGGTCGGCGCGGCCATGCAGCGCGTCCACGTACTACGGGAACACCGTGGCGCGTGCCATCTGGCGGCGGTGCGCCTGTGTGGGCTGGGCGCCCGAGCGGCCATGGTCGTCAACCTCGGTGCCGAGCAGGCGAGCCACTACGGCTGGCAGGAGCCGCCTGCCGTTACCGCGGCACAAATCCCCCGGCTGCGGCGTGCCGAGCGAGTCACCGACGAGATGCAAGCGCCGCTCTACGCCACGCTGACCGAACGGCAACGTGGCGAGTTCGCCCAGCTCGTCGAGGCGTTGACCGCGTCCTGACCCCCTGGCCGTACCTCAGCGCCGGGCCAGGGCCAGCACACTCAGGCCGAACATCAGGACACCCAGAGGGAGATGGACCGACGGGACGTGCGCGATGCCCAGCACGACCTGGACCGAGGCGAGTACGAGGAAGCCTGACGCGTGCCGGACGGGCCGGAGGGAGCCGCCACCCGGCTTCCACGCCAGCACCGCCGCGAGCACGTACAGCATCGACGCCCCGTACATCACACGGGCTCCGACACTGTGCAGCACTTCTCCGTAGGAGGAGGTCATCAGCAGGCCGGCGGAGACCGCCTGGAGGAAGATGGTCAGGGTCTGCAGGGTGATCGCGATCTGCAGGAAGGAGGAGACGCGCTGCGCGTTCGCCGTCGCCGTCACCTGAGTGGCCATTCCACAGTCCTCTTTTCCGCCCTCGGGCAGTAGATCGATAAGGTCTCATCAACCCGACGACGCGGGCCTGCGAAAGGTAAGGCGAGGGGCGGACGCAGCATGGGGAGTGCCAGGACCAGTACGGACGGGACAGCCGACGAGCGCCGCCAACTGATCAATGTCGCTTACCGGTTGCTCGGTTCGGTCACCGAGGCCGAGGACGCCGTACAGGATGCCTACGCACGCTGGTACCGACTGCCGCGAAGCCGGCAGGAGGAGATCCTGTCCCCCGGCGCCTGGCTGACGACGGTGACCGGCCGCATCTGCCTGGACCTGCTCGGCTCGGCGCGGGCCCGCCGTGAACGCTATGTCGGTGCGTGGCTGCCCGAGCCGCTGCCCGACCGCACCGAGTGGGGCCACGCGGGCGGCGGCTCGACCGGCCCCGCGGACCCCGCCGACCAGATCGTCCTGGACGAGTCGGTGGCCATGGCCTTCCTCGTCGTCCTGGAGTCGATGACGCCCGCCGAGCGGGTGGCGTTCGTCCTGCATGACGTCTTCCGGTACCCGTTCGCCGAGATCGCCGACGTTCTCGGCCGGACGCCCGTGGCCTGCAAGCAGCTGGCGGCCTCCGCCCGTCGGCGGGTGGGCGTCGACCGCGCTCCGGTGACGGCGACCGGCCGGGCCGACGTGGTGAGGCACATCAAAGAGGCATGGGAGACCAAGGACATCGCAGCCCTCGTCGGTCTCCTCGACCCGGCCGCCGTGATGACCGCCGACGGCGGCGGCATGGTCGGCACCGTCCTGCGCCCTGTCGAGGGCGGCGTGCGCATCGCCCAATACATGGTCGCCATCGCCGTCAAGGCTCCGGGGCTCGAACTCCTTGAGCGGTCGGTCAACGGTGTGCCGGGCCTGGTGGCCCAGCGTGCCGGCGTCGTCATGACCGTGGCCTCGTTCGACGTCTCCGAGGGGCGCGTCACCCGGGTCTGGGCGGTCCGCAACCCGGAGAAGCTGCGGCCGTGGGCGCGGGAGAGTCAGCCGGACGGTTTCGTCGGGATCCGGCCGCCGCGGGGCCCGGCGGGCGGGCGATGACGCGGAACAGGGCGGCGCAGACCGACGCGGTGTCGGAGTACGCCGCCCTGGGGCGGTGCGAATCGCGGGAGGCTGCCCGCGCTGTCATGCAGGCTACTTCGGGTCGCTGTTGAACTTGGCGGCCGACCAGAAGTAGCCGAGGACGGCGAGGCCCAGGCACCAGGCGAGGGCAAGCCATCCGTTGTGGCCGATCTCGGTGCCGAGGAGCAGGCCGCGGAGAGTCTCGATGGCGGGGGTGAAGGGCTGGTACTCGGCGATCGGCCGGAACCAGCCCGGCATCGAGTCGACCGGGACGAAGGCGCTGGAGATGAGCGGGAGGAGGATCAGCGGCTGCGCACTGTTGGCGGCCGCTTCGGCGTTGGGGCTGGCCATTCCCATGCCGACCGCGACCCAGGTCAGCGCCAGGGCGAACAGTGTGAGCAGTCCGAACGCCGCCAGCCACTCCAGGGCGGTGGCGTTCGTGGCCCGGAAGCCGATGGCCACGGCGACGGCGCCGACGAGGACGACGCTGGCGATCGACTGGAGCACGCTGCCGACGACATGTCCGATGATCACCGATCCTCGGTGGATCGCCATGGTCCGGAAACGGGCGATGATGCCCTCGTTCATGTCGGTGGCGACGGACACGGCCGCCCCGATCACCGTGCTGCCGACGGTCATCAACAGAAGGCCAGGGACGAGATAGGCGATGTACGCCGAGCGGTCGCCGCCGCCGAGGCCTCCGCTCATCACGTCGCCGAAGATGTAGACGAAGAGCAGCAGCAGCATGATCGGCGTGAGCAGGAGATTCAGGGTGAGGGACGGGTAGCGGCGCGCGTGCAGCAGATTGCGGCGCAGCATCGTGGAGGAGTCGCGTACGGCGAGGGCGAGGGAGCTCATCCCACAACCTCCTTGGTCTGGTCGGGGACGGCGGCGGTGCCGCCGGTCAGGGCGAAGAACACGTCGTCGAGGTCGGGGGTGTGCACGGTCAGTTCGTCGGCCTCGACGCCGGCGGAGTGCAGCCGGTCGAGGATGGAGCGCAGGTCGCGCTGGGTGCCGTCGCTGGGGATCTGCAGCGCCAGCGCCTCGTCGTCCCGGGTGACCTCGCGCAGAGCGGATGCGGCGCTCCGGTACGCGGTCGGGTCGGAGAACCGGATGCGGACGTGGCCGCCGGGGATCAGCCGCTTGAGCTCCTCGGAGGTGCCCTGGGCGGCGATCCTGCCGTCGTTCAGCACCGCGATGCGGTCGGCGAGTTGGTCGGCCTCCTCCAGGTACTGGGTGGTGAGGAAGACGGTCACGCCGCCCGTGACGAGCTCGCGGATGATCTGCCACATGTTGTGGCGGCTACGCGGGTCGAGGCCGGTGGTGGGCTCGTCGAGGAAGATGATCCGCGGGTCGCCGACGAGGGTCATGGCGATGTCGAGGCGGCGCTTCATGCCGCCGGAGTAGGTGGAGGCGGGCTTCTTCGCGGCGTCGACCAGGTCGAAGCGCTCCAGCAGTTCGGCGGTGACCCGCCGGCCGTCGCGCTTGGGCAGGTGGTGCAGAGCGGCCATGAGGAGCATGTTCTCCTCGCCGGTGATCAGGCCGTCGACGGCGGAGAACTGGCCGGTGACGCCTATCTTGGCGCGGATGGCCTGGGGCTCGGCGGCGAGGTCGTGACCGCCGACGCGGATCTCGCCGGAGGCGGGGTCGGGGGAGATGAGGGTGGACAGGATCTTGACGGCGGTGGTCTTGCCGGCGCCGTTCGGGCCGAGCAGGGAGAAGACCGTTCCTTCGGGGACGTGCAGGTCGACGCCGTCGAGCACGACCTTGTCGCCGTAGGACTTGCGTAGCCCGTTCGCCGCGATGGCCGGGTTGGTCATGATGCGTGCTCCTCAGAGGCTGCGGGTAAAGGCTGCGGGTCAGAGGCTGCGGGCGACGATGTCGCCGTGGGCGGTGGTCGCGTGGATGTTCAGGCCGGCTGCGCCGTCGGTGTTCTTGAGCGCGTTGTGGATCCGGCCGTAGGTGGTGCCGGCGTCCAGCGAGGCGGAGACTCCGGGGGCGGCGCCGACGGACACGTCGCCGGACTCGGTGCGCAGCACGACGGTGCCGTGCACGGCCTCGGTGATCCGGAGGTCGCCCTTCATGGTGCTGATCTCCGCGGGGCCGCCCAGGCGGCCGACCGAGATGTCACCGGCGAGGGTGCTGAGGCGGGCGCCGGCGGCCTCGTCGAGCTTGACCGAGGCCTGCGCGCCTTCGAAGGTGACGTCGCCGAGCCTGCCGACGCCACGGAACTCGGCGCTGGCCGCCTTGGCGTCGACGCGGGAGTCGGCGGGCAGTTGGACGGTCACCTCGACGGATCCGGAGCTGCCGAGGATCCGGTTCTTCGCCTCCGGGGCCTCGATACGCAGGACCCCGTCGCCGTATTCGACCTTGACCTGCTCCGCCGCCTTCACGTCGCGTCCGTTCGAGGCGTTCGCCGGCAGGACCTCGACGGTGGTGTCGGCCCGGTCGGCCGCGATGAACCGGATGCGCCCGGCGGGAATGCTGAGGACGGCGGAGACCGGGGCGGGGGTGTCGAACTTCTGCATGGTGCTCTCCTTGGGCTCGTTGTTTCCGATGCCAGAAAGCTACGTTGCATTCACGATTTCATCAACACGTTCGTTGCATTGCGATGGCGTTTATGCTGGTGAGAGCACCATAATCGTTGCAACGACCCTGCAAGGTAACGCAACATCAGATCGCTTGTCGTTGCAATGGACTCGAGATGAACGCTATGCTGGAAGCTCCGAGGAGCACGAAGGAGACCGCGATGCCGGGAGGCAGGCTCACCCAGCAGGAACGTCAGCAGATCGCGCTGGGGCTGGCCGACGGCCTCGCCTACGCGGAGATCGCCAGACGTCTCGACCGTCCGACCTCGACGATCACCCGTGAGGTGATGCGGAACGGCGGACCCACCGCCTACCGCGCCGACCTCGCCCACCGCGCCACCGAACGCCGCACGCACCGGCGCAGGCCGGCCGCGCCGCGGGGCACGGAGGCGCCCCCGCCGGCCCACGGACGCGACGCCGAGGCGGTGCGCGCGTACGAGGAGACGTTCACGACCGCCATGATGCAGTCGGGCATGCCCAAGATGATGGCCCGGGTCATGGCCGCCCTCAGCCTCACCGACACCGGCAGCCTCACCGCGTCAGAACTCGTCCGGCGCCTGGACGTCAGCCCGGCGTCCGTCTCCAAAGCGATCGCGTTCCTCGAGAGCCAGGGCATGGTGCGTCGGGAGCGCGACGAACGCCGCCGCGAGCGCTATGCCATCGACGACGACATCATGTACCAGTCGATGATGGCCAGCGCCCGGTCCATGGCCCAGATAGTCCGGACCACACGGGAAGGCGCCGGCATCCTCGGCCCCCACACCCCGGCCGGCGTCCGCCTCGAGAACATAGCCCGCTTCCTGGACTTCGTCTCCGAGAGCACCGTCCGCGCCGCGGAGCAGGCACGCGAGGTCCTCCACACGAAAGCCACAACGCCCTCGGGCGGCGCTGCCGAATCGAGTCCGGCTCGCGGATAGGCGACTGTCTTGACGGTCGCAGCCTGCGGTGGGCCCGCGTCGGTCCTCGCGCCCCGCACGGCGTCCGGGTGCCGACGCGCCTCGGTCCGACCTGAGCCGGGGCCGGGGCCGCAAAGGACACGGTTCGCCGAGCGGACCCGGGCCCGGCATGCCGCCGTTCACTTCCTGTTGAAAGGCAAGATCTTCGGCCGTGCGGGCTTCGACTCCCTACGCAGGCGGGTTCTGCTCGCCCCGTAGCCGTGCTGTCGGTGCCCGGTGCGAGGATCCCGGCGAAACCAAGTGAGGAGATCAGCATGGGCACATGGGACACCGGGCCTTTCGGCAACGACACGGCTGCGGACTTCGCCGACGCCCTGGACGACGTCGATCCCGACGCACGCGAAGCCCTGATCCGAGGCGTCCTCATCCGGACGATCGACGCCACTGGCTACCTCACGGAGGCAGACGAGGCAGTGGCCGCCGCTGCAGTGATCGCGGCGCAGTGCCCCGGAGGCGAATCCGTCGACACGACCTGCGGTCCGGAAACACCCATGCCCGCGTTTCCCGCCGACCTTCGGGCACTCGCCGGCGAAGCCCTCGCCCGCATTGCCGACGACGAGACGGGGCCGGCCTCGAACTGGGTCGACCCGCAGGACTTGAAGCAATGGCGAGTGACACTCACCCGCCTTCGCGCAGTACTTTCCCCTCCACCACCTACCATCCCTCTCTTCGATGTCCGTACATGACGGAGCATCACTCGTCAGAGAAGCGGAGCCGGAACCCGAGGTCGGACAGCGCTTCCCGTGTCATCGGCCCCAGGTGGCCGATGACCAGCTTGCAGGCCGCCGCCCTTGGCCAGCCGCTTCGCAGCCGTGGTGGTCTGCTTCCTCAGCGGCCCCGAGGCCACCACGGCGTGGCTGTAGCCGTTGGCGGCAGGCATGCCTCGGGGCGTACGAGAGGGCGCATCGTCACGTCCTACTCACTCGGGTCCCAGGTGCTGAGCTGGTCGAAGATACGTCGGTCGCCGTCGAGCTTCAGGGAGTTGATCGGGATACGGTCGTGCAGGACGAGGACCAGCTCGCCGGCCGTGCCCCGGGCGGAGGCGTTGGCCGCGTCGGGGTCCTGGCCGGCAGCGGTGGCCGATATGGTGCCGGGCCCGGGGCGACGGGTGGTCCGTGCGCCGTCGGCGGAGAGGGCGAGGCGCCAGGAGCGGCCCTCGGAGGCGTGGAAGTCGACAGCAGCGGGCTTGTGCGGCCAGGCACTCGTCGTTGCGACGCAGGTGGACAGGAACTCGTCGACACCGTCGAGTGCCACCTCGGCCGGCAGCGGCTGCGGGGCACCCACGGTGATCTGGGCGTCGTAGGTGTGCACCGCGATTTCCTGGAGCTGGTGCCGGGCTACGGCACCGGAGGTCTGCGGCGACTGCGACGTCTCCCACCACGTCCAGCATCCGCGATCCGGGCCGGCCTTCCGCAGTGCGTCGAGCAGTTGCTCCGTGGACTCCGCCAACCAGGCCCGCAGCGCCTCGCGTTCCCGGGGCGCAACGGGGGCGCCCTCCGCTGCCGACTTGGCCGGAGCAGGCCCCGCGGCAACGGTGGCGGCCCAGGAGCGACGCCCCTCGCCCAGGTGCTGCACCAGATCGAACAGTGTCCACTCGGGGCAGGTCGGCACCTGCACGTCGAGGCTGGGCGCGGAGGCGACCGCGGCGCGGAAGGCGGTCGACCGCTCGTCGATCAGTCGCAGCAGAGCGGGGAACTCAAGTGTCGTTGTCACCCGGACTCTCTATCACCGCCTTCCTGCAATCGGACAGCGATTTTCACAGCGGCCGCACGCGGACCCGCACCACCACGGAGAAACGACCTCTCCGCCGCCGACCGTGCGTCGCCCGAGCAGGGCGCGACGGTCTGCTATGCGGCGTCGGAGGATGCCCGAACTCCCCTGCGTGACCAGAGCGGTTGAGGCCCTGAAGCGGCATGCGACTGAACAAACCCCGCCTGCGAGCAGCGGCGTCCGGTGCGTCCGTCCTTCGGGCGGACGGCGGTTTGTTCTCAGGCTCTGAGCCGAACCGCTGACGGGGTGGTTCCGGAATGCGCCGGAGACCTGCCCTCTGCCAGCGGCAGAACACCGGCCCGGCCGGGCTCGACGATCACTACAGTCCAGGCTCATGACGACGGTTACGACGCGCACGATCGAATACGCGGCCGACGGCCTGACGATGATCGGGCATCTCGCGCTCCCGGCCGGTGTCGACCGCCGGCCGGGAGTCCTGGTCGGGCCCGAGGGGGTGGGGCTCAGCGACGTCGAGCGCCACCGGGCCGATGTGCTCGCCGAGCTGGGATACGTGGCCCTGGCCTTCGACCTCCACGGCGGGCGCTATTTGGGCGACCCGGAGGAGATGTTGGCCCGTTGCATGCCGCTTCTCGCTGACCCCGACCGGATGCGAGGCATCGGCCACCCGGCGCTCGACGTGCTCCGTGCCGAGCCGCGGACCGACCCGGACCGGATCGCCGCCGTCGGCTACGGCACCGGGGGCGCGATCGCGGTGGAACTCGGGCGCGACGGCGTCGACCTGCGCGCGATCGCGACGGTCAACGGACTGACCACGGGCCGACCAGGCGAGACGGCGCGCATTCACTGCCCGGTGTGGGCCGGGGTCGGGTCGGAAGACCCGATCATGGCGCCCACGCAACGGGACGCATTCACTGCCGAGATGCAGGCTGCGGGCGTTGACTGGCGCCTCGTGGTCTACGGCGGCGCCTTGCACGCCTTCCATCACCCGCCGGTCGACCACATCGTGCTTCCTGGGGTCGGTTTTCACCCTCAGCATGCGCAGCGAGCTTGGCGGGACGTCGTCGACCTGCTCGCCGAGTGCCTGCCCGTAACGGGGTGATCTGGTCGGCAACCACGACAGCGGGCCGGGTTCCTCGGGGAACCGGGACAGTTGAATGCGCGAGCCCACCAGTACCAAGGCCGCAGCAGTCCGCCGCCGTCGTGTTTCTGCTCGTGCAGGAACAGGCCCTCACGACACCGCCGTTGCTCCCGAGCACACCGGCGGTCTGCCGGCGTGGACCTCGGCGGACCGCGCGCCCGAGGGCGTCAGCAGGAATCGGCGTCCACGGTCACGTCGATGCTGACGGTGACGGCGGTGAAGGTGTCGGGTTCGGGTTGGGGCGGAGAGACGCGCAGGCAATACACATCGTCGACGTCGTCCGACGTGACCTCGAAGCTTTCCGAGTCGGACTCCCCTGCGACATCGGCGTCGTAGTACTCCGGCGAAACGCTCACGATGCCGTGTTCGGGGCCTTCACCGCTGGCTTCGATCGCGTCGGCTATCAGCTCCTCGTAGTCGCCGCTCCACCCGCCCACCTGCTGGGGTGCCGCGTTGAGGCTGTCCACGGCGGCGTGGACCGCGTCGTGGAGCTCCCCCTCGCTCCAGGACGAACTGTCGTGGAGCGAGTACATGGCGCCGGCCGCGAAGAGCAGGGACGCGATGATGAGCGCCATCCCGACGGGGTTGTTCGCGTTGTAGACGTAACGATTCGTCCCCCACTTGGAGCGGACGAAGACCGGCTCTGCGTCGTGATCTTCGCTCATGAGCGTGAGCCTAGACGGCGCCTCGATCGGCGTAGCCCGTCGCCTGGTGCACGGGGACAGTCGAACGGCCCGTGCCGGTCGAGCCGCGGCGGTTGCTTATTGGTTTGCCGCACGTCAGGCCGGTCGGATAGGAAGCTTGCATGCTGAGGGGCAACAAGGTCGGGCTGAGGGCCCGGCACGAGGACGACATCCCGGTCCTGCGGGCCGAGCTCTACGACGACGTGGTCAACGCCTCGCGGGCCGAAAGCGGGCCGTGGCGGCCGATCACGCCCGGCTCGAAGGATCCACGGCTGGTGGTGGACGACAAGGAGCAGGGGCACGTCCCGTTCTCCGTGGTGGAGCTGGACGGCAGCACGCTGGTCGGCACCGCGACGCTGTGGGGCATCGACAACCACAACCGGTCCGCGCACATCGGCCTTGGACTGCTCCCGTCATCCCGCGGACAGGGCTACGGCACGGACGTGGTCGCGGTGCTGTGCCACTACGGCTTCGTCGTACGCGGCCTGCAGCGGCTGCAGATCGAGACACTGTCGGACAACGCCGCGATGCTGCGCTCCGCCGAGCGCAACGGCTTCGTCCGCGAGGGTGTGCTGCGATCCTCGGCCTGGGTGATGGGCGAGTTCCTGGACGAGGTGCTGCTCGGACTCCTCGTCCAGGACTGGAAGCGGGACTTGAACGGCTGGACGAACGAGTCCGATGGCGTGCCGGTCACCACCGGCTCGACGCCGCCGGGCCGTTGATCAGCCGCGTGATCGAGGCCCTGGCCCCTCACCGAGCGCCACGGCGTCGAAGGGGTACGGCCGGACCGGGGGAACGAGCCCCGCTCGGCACGGCCGACGTGGCGCTCGCGTTCCTCGTCCCGGATCTGGTCCGTCGGGGCTACTCGTAGATCCGGGCGACCGAAAGCTGGTGGGCGACCGACCACCAGGTGACCGGTTCGAGTCGGGCATGGAACGGCGCGTCGGTGTCCAGCCAGGCGGTCCAGGATTCGAGCACGTCGTGCAGGGTGCCGGACGCCCAGCTCCCTCCATCGCCGGCCCACTCGCCGCGACCGGTCTTCAGCTGCATTTCCCGTTGGTCGCGGGCGAAGTCGGTGGCGAGCGTCGCGGCATACAGGCGCAAGTCGTGGGCACTGCCCACCTCGCCCGGCTCGGTGACCACATCGGCGAGGGCGCTGTCGAACCCGGGCGGGGAGGTGCGGAGGGTGTCCAGTTGGAAGGCCAGTCCGCGCCAGCCGGGCATGCCGGGAGCTTCTTCGTGCAACAGGTCCGTACCGTCGAGCCGGCTCTCCAGAAGTCGGACCCAGGCCCAGAGGAAGGCGTCGACGGACTGGTTGGTCCAGCGCTGGGCAGCGGTGACGCGGGGGTCTTGCCCGCCGCACGCGCTCTCGCAGTCGGCCGACAGTTGCCGGAGGTAGGCGGTGAAGTCCTGGCGGGACGTCACCTGCTGCCAGGAGTCGGGGCTTCGAGGTTCGGACACATCGCGAGGGTACGAGCCCCGCTGACCTGCGTCGACCAGGTTGTCCGGGACGGGAGTCGTCGCTCCTTCGAACGAGGACGTCACCGTCTTCGTTCGGCTGCGTTCCGCCTTCGTATCTGCGCCAGCCACACCGGGAGTTCGGTCGCGTACCGGTCCGCCAGTGTGCGGATCGCGTCCGCGTGCGGGCCGGTGATCTCCTCTCGCCGCCGCAACACCGTCACAGCTCGGTCGCGTGCCGTTCTGCGTACTGCGGGGTCGGAATCGTCGACCAGACGCAGGGCCGCGAGCAGGGAGTCCGGTTCGTGCCGCCCGGCGATGAGGCTGAGGGCGGTGGCCCGCTGGGCGCGTGGGCGATCGGGGTCGGCGAGGCTGAGCAGGAGGGATGTCGGGATCTCCCGCGCTGTGCGTCGCAGTGCCCTTGCCGCCGCGTCGCTCACGGTGGCAACGGGGTCTTCCAGGAACGGCAGCGCCTCCTGCCAGGTCAGATCGTGCCGGCGGGAAAGCAAGGACAGCGCCGTGGCTCGCACATCGCTGTGCCTGTGGTGGACAAGGTCCCGCAGTGTGCGGGGGTTGTGGCGCAACGCGCCGAGCGCGGTGGCACGCACACGCGGGTCGGGGTCGTCGGCGAACACCGGCATCGCGTCGTCGGGGAGGCCGCCCAGCATGCGCACCGCGGCAAGGGCACGTGCCCGGACCTCGGCCCGCGGGTGCCGAGTGAGCGGTTGGAGCAGGACGGCGTCTGCGGGACACCGCTGCTCGGCAAGCCCGACGACCGCCGCCGGGGTGACGGCTCTCGGGTCGGCGCACAACTCCTGGTAGTGCGTGCGAGGGTCGCCTCCCGCGGAACGGAACTCCCGGCACGCCACCGCGCGCACCGACGCCGACGGGTCCGTCAGGTGCCGTCCCACCTCGTCGCCACGGCCGGCGGACCGCAGTCGTCCGACGGCGACGGCGTGCACGGCCGAGTCCCGGGCGGAGCACAGGAGGTCGAGGAAGGAGTGCCCGTCGGAACAGGCCAGAAGAGCCGCGCAGCTGTGCCGCCGGATGTGCCGATCGCGATGGGAGACGGCGAGGTGGGCCAAGTCCGCGGCCTGGAAGAAGTCCGTTTCAAGGGCGGCGGCCAGGGTGCCCCGGCGGACCTCGCGGTCGCGGCAGGAGTCCAGGAAGGCGAGAACCCAGGCTCGCGCGTCCTGACCGGAAGGCATCCCATCCAGTGCCGGCGCCTGTCTCGGTACTTCGGTCCGATCCCCTCCCCCGGTCCGTGCCGTCCCTGGGCTCTGGACCTTCGCCCCGGAACGCCGCCGCCACGCGGCATCCGCGTGCCCGGTCAGTGCCTGCGTAGGTGGCGTTCGCGGTTCGGGCCCGGGCGGGAACGCCAGGCGCATCGCGGCGCGTACCGCCTGGACCCTCACGCCGCCGTCGGGATCCCCTTCGGCGATCGCGCGGGCCTCCGCCGCGCTGAGCCGACCGGACGACGCCCCGGCGCGCAGCCCAGCGATCCGGGCGTCGCGACCGTCGCTCGACAGCAGCTCGGCCACCGCCTCCACGGGTACGTCACCGATCCGCTCAAGGAGCGTGTCCCGTGCCCACGACCCGTACCGCCGCATGCCCACCAGCACAGCGAGTGGAATCAGCGGCCGCAGCACGGCCTCGTCCGCCCCGGCGAGAACACTGCCGAGGACCGACCGGGCGAGGTCACGTACAGGCTTCTCCGTGTCCGCGCACCGGATCAGGACGAGCGGCAGCACAGACACGGGCAACGCTGCGGACTCCGCGAGTCCGAGCGCCGCAGCACGTACCCGGGTGTCCGCGTGGCACAGGCACAGCGCGATCTCGGACTCGGTCGGAGGCCGGCTCCAAGCAGGCGAGCCCACACCGGAGGCAGGCTCGTGCCAGTAAGGAGCCCGGCTCCAGTCCGCGATCTCCCGCTTGTCGAACCAGTGGTGGCCGACCCGGACACGACCATGGTGCGAACGGCCCATGACCGCGGACACGGTGGCCCACCAGACGTCGCGATCAAGATCAGCCCAGTCCTCGGCACGCCCTGCTCCCACCGCCGAGACCACGCCCTTGCCGTGGAGCAGTCTCTCGCCGGGCGAACAGTGCCGGGTGGGCCGGAGTTCGAGCGTGGTCATGCGGTGGACTGTAGCGCTGGGCCACCCGGCGCCCGAACAGGCCTGCCAAGCTCCGTGGCCAGGCATTTCGGTGGCTTGCGGCCGTGCCCGGGCTCGAGCGGCGGACCGGGGGGGACGTTCCGCGCCGATTCGCGCGCGGGATGGTGACATCCGGAGATCGTCGCCGACGGTGGGCAGTGACCGGCCCCCTCAACGCGAACCGGCAAAGGCCGTACGCACCACCGGAGCCCGCCTCAAGGCGCGCTCCGGTGACCACGTGGAAGACGATCAGCAGCCGTCCGTCCAGCTGTGTGAGGCGATGTTGTTCTCCAGCCTTCTGTGACCGCTCGGTGCGCAGGCCGTGGTTCCTGCCGCCGCCGCGCAGAGGAGAGCGGCAAGGAACGGGGCGAGCGCCGTGCGGGACGAACGCATTCGGCGAACGAGAGGCCCCCCGGGCCCCGGTGCTTGGTGCACCTTCTCCGATCGGCCACCCTCGCGTGGCGTGGAGCGGTGCGGATCCGCGGCCAAGGGCGCTGCCCTCCGCCGGCGACGTCCTCGGGGCCGGTCACCGAGGAGGCGGAGTGCCTGTGCGGCGGCTGCCACTGTCTCTGGATGTTCCACGTTCAGGGCAGGCGTTCCTTCCCCCGGTCCGGCCCGTGACTGCAGCTTGCCGACGTGCGGAGAAAGCCGCGCCCCCTTTCGCTCTGGACCGAAGCCTGTGGCGGGGCCGGTTGCCGGGCGAGGACGTGAGAGCGGTTCAGGAACCTGTGTCCCTCTCCGCCAGACGGGCTGCGGCCTCGTGCAAAGCGTGTTCGAGCAGGACGGGGTCGTTGAGGGTCCCTGTACCGTCCGCCGGCACGAGCCACCGCATCCCGCCTGCCGCCCGGCCGGGGCACGGGACGACGATCCATGTCCCCAGGCCGGCTCCGCGGGTTCCCGTACCGACCCAGTGCTCCGTCGTGCCCCGGGGCACGAAGAAGCCGGTGCGCGTCCCGCCCAGATCGGCAAGGACGGGGCCCGGAGCGTCGATGCGGTGGGCGAGCACGTCAAATGCCGGGTAACCGATTCTGCTGGGGACGAGCAGGACGTCCCACAGCTTGCCCGCCGGCAGGAGCAAGGCCTGGAAGGGGTTGATCTCCCATGCCCGGCGACACGCCAGGGGATCCGGCGCGACGGACGCCAGCCACTCCATCGCTGCCTCGGTCGTCGAATCGGTCACGGCCACTCTCCCTTTCGTTGCACGCCGGACGTGGCGTCATAGGGGAGAGCCGGTTGCAGGGCGGTCATGACGCCGGTCTGCTCGCTTTGCCCCGAATGGCGTAGCCGGGGCACGGCTGAGCAGGGACCGAGCCGGAGAACGCCCCCAGAGGCAGCCGACGCGCGGAGTGGCCCAGGCGGGCACGGTCGGGGTCCTCGTGGCGCTGAGCAGGACTCAGCCCTGACGACGGGCCGACGGGCCGACGGACCTGCGGACCGGCAGGCGGTGGACCGGCGGTCACGGCAGACACGGCGGACCGGCAGGCGGTGGACCGGCGGTCACGACAGACACGGCGGACCAACGGGCACGGCAGGCCGGTGGACCGGCGGTCACGGCGGTCACGGCGGACCGGCGGCAGTCAGCGCGCCCCGTACACCGGCCCCGGAGCCCCGGCCGCGGCCAGCAGTCTCAGGGCGGCCCCGCCCGCCTCGGCCGGGGTCCAGCGGGCGCCCTTGTCCGCGGTGGGACCCGGCCGCCAGCCCTCCATGACGGTGATCCGGCCGGCCTCGGCCTCGAAGACCCGGCCGGTCACCCCCGCAGAGGCGGAGGAGCCCAGCCAGACGACGAGCGGCGAGACGTTCTCCGGAGCCATGGCGTCGAACACGCCGCCCTCGGGCGCGGCCATGCTGTCGGCGAAGGTCTGCTCGGTCATCCGTGTGCGGGCGGCCGGGGCGATCGCGTTGACCTGAACGCCGTAGCGCGCCATCTCCGCCGAGGCGACGAGCGTCAGGCCGACGATCCCGGCCTTGGCGGCGGCGTAGTTGCCCTGGCCGACGCTGCCCAGCAGGCCGGCCCCGGAGCTGGTGTTGATCACGCGGGCTTCGGGCGTACGGCCGGCCTTCGTCTCGGCGCGCCAGTGGGCGGCGGCGTGCTTCAGCGGCAGGAAGTGGCCCTTGAGGTGGACGCGCATGACGGCGTCCCAGTCGTCCTCGTCCAGGTTGACGAGCATGCGGTCGCGCAGGAACCCGGCGTTGTTGACGAGGGTGTCGAGGCGTCCGAAGGTGTCCACCGCGACGGAGACGAGCGAGGCCGCCCCCTCGGTGGTGGTGATGTCCCCGTCATGGGCGACCGCCTCCCCGCCGAGCGCGCGGATCTCGTCGACGACCTGCTGGGCGGGGCCGGAGGCCCTTCCCGTGCCGTCGAGGCCGACGCCGAGGTCGTTGACGACGATCTTCGCTCCCTCGGCGGCGAAGGCGAGGGCGTGCGCACGGCCGAGCCCCCGGCCGGCCCCGGTGACGACGGCGACGCGTCCGGCGCAGATTGCGGTGGTCATGGCTGTGTCCTTTCGGTGAGCTTGCCTTCCGGCGGCCGCCAGGGACAGGTGCCCCCGGGCTCCACGACGGAAGGTGGCGGACGCGCGGACACGCGCCTCGCCCCCCTGCCGGGCGGTCAGTTGTCGACGGTGGCGGCGTCGAGGAACGCGGGGCGTTCCCCTCCGCCGTGGACATGCAGGGCGGCGCCGCTGATGTACGCGGCGCGGTCGGAGGCGAGGAAGACGCAGGCGTCGCCGACGTCGGCAGGGTCGGCGAGCCGGCCCAGCGGCACGGTACGGCCGACGGCGGTGATGCCGTCCTCGTCCCCGTAGTGCAGATGGGCGAGTTCGGTGCGGACCATGCCGAGGACGAGCGTGTTGACCCGGACCCGGGGCGCCCATTCGACGGCCATGGAGCGGGCCAGGTTCTCCAGGCCCGCCTTGGCGGCTCCGTACGCCGCGGTCCCCGGGGACGGGCGGGTCCCGCTGACGCTGCCGACCATCACGATCGATCCGCCCCTGCTCTGGCGGCGCATCATCTCGTAGGCGGCGATCGAGGCGGTCAGCGGCGCGACGAGGTTCAACCCGACGACCCGTGCGTGGTGTTCGGCCCCGCCCTCGTCGAGCATCCGGAACGGAGTGCCTCCGGCGTTGTTGACCAGGGTGTCCAGCCGCCCGTAGTCGCCCCGCACCCGTTCGAAGAATCCACCGGTCGCCTCCGGGTCGCGGAGGTCGACCGGGAGGAAGCGGGCCGTGCGCCCGGCTGCCTCGACGGGCCTGTCCGGAGCCCGTCGCGCGCAGATCACGACCTGCGCACCGGCTTCGAGCAGGGCGCGGGCGATTCCCGCGCCGACGCCCCGGGTTCCGCCGGTGACGACGGCGAGGGAACCGGACAGGTCGGTGATCGCTGCCAATTGGCACCTCCCGTAGTGAGGGATCCACTGCTACCTTCGCCTAACAAACGTTTGGTGGGAAGGTAGCTGATGTGTTCATGGGTGTCTCCACCTCCGCCCCGCAAGAGGGCATCACCGTCGTCACGGTGGACTTCCCACCGGTCAACGCCCTTCCCGTACAGGGCTGGTACGAGCTTGCCGCCGCGGTGCGCGCGACCGGCGGGGACCCGACCGTGCGCTGCGTGGTGCTCACGGCCGAGGGCCGCGGTTTCAACGCCGGTGCGGACATCAAGGAGATGCAGCGCACGGCCGGGTACGACGCCCTGATCGGGGCCAACCGCGGCTGCTACGAGGCGTTCGCCGCGGTGTACGAATGCGAGGTCCCTGTGGTCGCCGCCGTGCACGGGTTCTGCCTGGGCGGCGGCATCGGCCTCGTCGGCAACGCCGACGTCATCGTCGCCGCCGACGACGCGGCCTTCGGACTGCCCGAACTGGACCGGGGCGCGCTCGGCGCGGCGACCCACCTCTCCCGGCTGGTCCCCCAGCATCTGATGCGGGCGCTGTACTACACCTCGCGCACCGTCACCGCCCAGGAGCTGCACCGGCACGGCTCGGTGTGGCGGGTCGTCCCGCGCGAGCAGCTCCACGACGCCGCGCTGGAACTGGCCCGGGAGATCGCCGCCAAGGACGGCTCTCTGATCCGCCTCGCCAAGGCCGCGATCAACGGGATCGATCCGGTGGACGTCCGCCGCAGCTACCGCTTCGAGCAGGGCTTCACCTTCGAGGCCAACCTCGGCGGCATCGCCGACAAGCACCGCGACGCGTTCGTCCCGGTCGAGCAGGAGGAACGGTGAGCGACAAGACGATGACCGCCGAGGAGGTGGCCGGCCGCCTCCGGAGCGGAATGACGATCGGCATCGGCGGCTGGGGCTCGCGGCGCAAACCGATGGCGCTGGTGCGCGCGCTGCTGCGCTCGGACGTCACCGACCTGACCGTCGTCTCCTACGGCGGCCCGGACGTCGGGTTGCTCGCCGCCGCAGGGAAGATCCGCAAGCTGGTCGCGGCGTTCGCCACACTCGACTCCGTCCCCCTCGAACCGCACTTCGGAGCGGCCCGGCAGCGCGCCGCGTTCGAGATGATGGAGCTGGACGAGGCCATGGTCATGTGGGGCCTCACCGCCGCCGCCCAGCGGCTGCCGTTCATGCCGGTCAGGGCCGGCCTCGCCTCGGACGTGATGAGAGTCAATCCGTCGCTGCGCACGGTCACCTCCCCGTACGCGGACCGCGAGGAGCTGGTCGCGGTCCCCGCGCTGCGGCTGGACGCCGCGCTCGTCCACCTCAACCGGGCCGATGTGCAGGGCAACGCCCAGTACCTGGGCCCGGACCCGTACTTCGACGATCTGTTCTGCGAGGCCGCCGACGCGGCGTACGTGTCCTGCGAGCGGATCGTGGAGACGGCCGACCTGCGGGGGGACTCCGGTCCGCAGTCCCTGCTGGTCAAGCGCGCGTTCGTGAACGGCGTCGTCGAGGCCCCGAACGGCGCGCACTTCACCTCCTGCGCCCCCGATCACGACCGCGACGAGGCGTTCCAGCGGGCCTACGCGAAGGCGGCGCGCGACCCCGAGGCCTGGCGGGCCTTCGGCGAGCGGTTCCTGTCGGGCGACGAGGGCGCGTACCGGGCCGCGGTGGCGGCGTTCCACGAGGAGGAAACATGAGCGGCGGCACGACGACGGCGACGCGGGCCGAGTACTGCGTGGTGGCGTGCGCCGAGGCCTGGCGGGGCGCGGGCGAGGTCCTGGCCGCCCCGATGGGCACCGTCCCCACGATCGGGGCCCGGCTGGCGAAGCTCACCTTCTCGCCCGAACTGCTGCTGACGGACGGCGAAGCGCTGCTCGTCGGCGACGTACCGGCGGTCGGCGCCAGGGCACAGGTGGTGGAGGGCTGGTTGCCCTACCGGCAGCATCTGGCCCTGGTGGCCACCGGGCGACGCCACGTGATGATGGGCGCGAGCCAGCTCGACCGGCACGGCAACCAGAACATCTCCTGCATCGGCGAGTGGGCCCGGCCGAAGCGGCAGCTGCTCGGCGTGCGGGGAGCTCCCGTCAACACACTCAACAATCCGACGAGTTACTGGGTGCCCCGGCACTCCCCACGGGTCTTCGTCGAGCGGGTCGACATGGTGTGCGGGGTCGGCTTCGACCGCGCCGCCGCGGCCGGTCCCTCCGCGACCCGCTTCCACCGCGTCCCGGACGTCATCACCGACCTGGGTGTGTTCGACTTCGAGACCCCGGACCGGACGATGCGCCTGCGCTCGCTGCACCTCGGCGTCACGGTCGAGCAGGTCGCCCGGGCCACCGGCTTCGCGCTCACCGTCCCCCACAAGGTGCCCCACACCCGCGAGCCCACCGCCGAGGAGCTGCGGCTGATCCGAGAGGTCATCGACCCGAAGGCGCTGCGCGACCGCGAGGTGCCCGCCGCATGAGCGACGCCACGATCAGGACCCCGCTCACCGAACTGGTCGGTGTCCGGCACCCCGTCGTGCAGACCGGCATGGGCTGGGTGGCCGGGCCCCGCCTGGTCTCGGCCGCCGCCGACGCGGGCGCGCTGGGGATCCTCGCTTCCGCCACCATGACCACGGAACGGCTCCGCTCGGCCGTGCGTGAGGTCAAGTGCCGTACGGACGCGCCGTTCGGGGTCAATCTGCGGGCGGACGCGACGGACGCGGCCGAGCGGGTACGGATCATCGTCGACGAGGGCGTCAAGGTCGCCTCGTTCGCGCTCGCGCCCACCCGGGAGCTGATCGCGCGGCTGAAGGACGCCGGGGTCGTCGTCATCCCGTCCGTCGGCGCCCGGCGTCACGCCGAGAAGGTCGCCGCGTGGGGCGCCGACGCGGTGGTGGTGCAGGGCGCCGAGGGCGGCGGGCACACCGGATCCGTCACCACGACTGTCCTGCTGCCCCAGGTCGTCGACGCCGTCGACATCCCGGTGATCGCCGCCGGCGGCTTCCGTGACGGGCGCGGTCTCGTCGCGGCACTGGCCTTCGGCGCCGCCGGGATCGCCATGGGCACCCGCTTCCTGCTGACCTCCGACAGCCCCGTCCCCGACGTGGTCAAGGCCAGGTACCTGGCCGCGACCGTCCAGGACGTCACCGTCACCACCAAGGTGGACGGCCTGCCCCACCGGATGCTGCGCACCGAGCTGGTCGACGCGCTGGAGCGCTCGGGCCGGGCCGCCTCGCTGTTGCGGGCGGTCCGCCACGCCGCGGCCTTCCGGCGCGAGAGCGGCATGGGCTGGGCCCGGATGGTGCGCGACGGCCTGGCGATGAAGCACGGCAAGGAGCTGTCCTGGAGTCAGGTACTGCTGGCCGCCAACACCCCGATGATGCTGAGGGCCTCGATGGTCGAAGGGCTCACCGAAGCCGGTGTGATGGCGGCCGGACAGGTCGCGGGGCTGATCGACGACCTGCCGTCCTGCGCCGAGCTCGTGGACTCCGTGATGGCCGAAGCGCACGCCACCCTCCGCTCCCTTCCCCCCACCGGATGAAGGGCCGCGGCCCGTTCCGCGTCCGAGGCATGCTCCGGCGCCGGGGGCCGGTCCACGTCTTCCGCCGGAACGACGGGCCCGCGCCGTCCTGACGGGCGCGGCGGGCACGGAGCGGGCCGAGGGCATCACAGTTGCCGGTCCCGTGTGACCCGCCGGCCGACGGGACCAGCGGGACACACCAGGTCGTGGCAGGTCAGAGCCGTTCGATGATCGTGACGTTCGCCTGGCCGCCGCCTTCGCACATCGTCTGGAGGCCGTAGCGGCCGCCCGTGCGCTCCAGTTCGTGCAGCAGGGTGGTCATCAGTTTGGTGCCGGTGGCGCCGAGCGGGTGGCCGAGGGCGATGGCTCCGCCGTTGACGTTGACCTTCTCCGGGTCGGCCCCGGTCTCCTTCAGCCACGCCAGAACCACGGACGCGAACGCCTCGTTGATCTCGACCAGGTCGATGTCGTCGAGTGTCATCCCCGCCTTCTTCAGTGCGTACGCCGTGGCCGGGATCGGCGCGGTCAGCATGCGGATCGGGTCCTCGCCGCGCACCGAGAGGTGGTGGATGCGGGCGCGGGGGGTCAGCCCGTGCTCCCGTACGGCCCGTTCGCTCGCCAGCAGCATGGCGGACGCGCCGTCGGAGACCTGGGAGGAGCAGGCGGCGGTGATGCTGCCGCCGTCGATCACCGGCTTCAGGCCGGCCATCTTCTCCAGGCCGGTGTCGCGGCGCGGGCCCTCGTCGGTGGTGACATCGCCGTACGGGACGAGCTCACGCTCGAAACGGCCCTCGTCGATGGCGCGGACCGCCCGCCGGTGGGAGCGCAGTGCGAACTCCTCCATGTCCCGGCGGGAGATGCCCCACTTGGCGGCGATCGTCTCGGCGCCCGCGAACTGGTTGACCGGCCGGTCGCCGTAGCGGGCCCGCCAGCCCTGCGAGCCGGCGAAGGGGCCCTGGGTCAGGCCGAGCGGCTCGGCGGCCTGACGGGTCGCGAAGGCGATCGGGATCATCGACATGTTCTGCACGCCGCCCGCGACCACCAGGTCCTGCGTGCCCGACAGCACCGCCTGGGCCGCGAAGTGCACGGCCTGCTGGGAGGAGCCGCACTGGCGGTCCACGGTCACACCGGGCACCTCCTCCGGCAGGCCCGCGGCCAGCCAGCAGGTGCGGGCTATGTCGCCGGCCTGGGGACCGACGGTGTCCAGGCAGCCGAGGACGACGTCCTCGACGGCCGCCGGATCGGCTCCCGAGCGCACCATGAGGGCCTTGAGGACGTGTGCGCCGAGATCGGCCGGGTGGACGGCGGACAGCCCGCCGTTCCGCCTCCCGACGGGGGTACGGACCGCTTCGACGATGTATGCCTCGGCCATGGCCACTCCTTCTCCGATGTCTGCGGTGTCAGGTGCGGAGGGCGATCCCCTCCAGCACCATCGACAGGTACTGGCGGGCGATCTCCTCCGGGCTGTGCTGTCCCTCCGGCCGGTACCAGGACGCGGCGACCCAGACGGTGTCGCGCACGAAGCGGTAGGTGAGCCGGACGTCGAGGTCGGCGCGGAAGGCGCGCTCGGCGACGCCGCGCTCCAGCGTCCCGAGCCACGCCTTCTCGAACTTCTGCTGCGAGTCGGCGAGATAGCCGAAGCGCGGCCGGGTCCGGAGGTGCTTGGACTCCTTCTGGTAGATGGCGACCGCGGCGCGGTGCCGGTCGATCTCCCGGAAGGACTCGGTGACGAGGGCCTCGATCGTCTCCCTCGGTCCGAGTCCGGCTGCGAGGACGGCGTCGTACCGGGCCCACAGGTCGTCCAGGAAGGTGGAGAGGATCTCGTCGAGCATCGACTCCTTGGAGTCGAAGTGGTAGTAGAGGCTGCCCGCGAGCATCCCCGCCGCGTCCGCGATCTTGCGGACGGTGGTGGCGTTGTACCCCTGTGCGGCGAACACCTCGGCCGCTGTGGCGAGGAGCTCTTCGCGCCGGTCGGGCGTCTGGCTCATGGTGGTCTTCCTGCTGCTGCTTTTCGGCACACGGCCATTCTCGCCTCACGGGTGCTGGCTGCTCACGGCAAGGATCTCTCCGGTCATGTACGAGGAGTAGGCGCTGGCCAGGAACACGATGACGTTGGCCACTTCCCACGGCTCGGCGCAGCGGCCGAACGCCTCGCGGGAGGTCAGCTCGTCCAGCAGTTCGGGGGTGGTGACCTTCACCAGATGCGGATGCATGGCGAGGCTGGGCGAGACGGCGTTGACGCGTACGCCGTACTCGGCGGCCTCCAGTGCGGCGCAGCGGGTGAGCGCCATGACCCCGGCCTTGGCGGCGGCGTAGTGCGACTGGCCCTTCTGCGCCCGCCAGCCGATCACCGAGGCGTTGTTGACGATGACGCCCCCGCCGCCCGCGGCCTTCATGCGGCGCAGGGCGGCGCGGGTGCAGCGGAAGGTCCCGTTCAAGGTGACGTCGAGGACCTTGTCCCACTGCTCGTCGGGCATGTCGACGAGGTCGGCCGTGCCACCGAGCCCGGCGTTGTTGACCACGATGTCGAGGCGTCCGTGCCGCTCCTCGGCGAGGTCGAAGAGTGCCGTGACCTGGGTCTCGTCGGTCACGTCGCAGGGCAGCGACGTCACGCGGTCCGCACCGAAGCCGGCGGTCAGTTCCGCCTCCGACTCCTTCAGCCTGCGGGCGTGCGCGTCGGAGAGGACGACGCTCGCCCCCTCCTCCAGGAGCCGCCTGGCGGTCGCGCCGCCGATCCCCGCGCCCGCCGCGGCGGTGACGACGGCGGTACGGCCGGCGAGCAGGCGATGGCCCGGGACGTACGGCGGCGGGGCCGCGGTCATGGGCGAACCTCCTTGGGCAGGCCGAGCACCCGCTCGGCGATGATGGTGCGCTGGATCTCGTTCGATCCGGCGTAGATGGTGTCGGAGCGGGAGAAGAGGAACAGCCGCTGGAAGTCGTCGAGGTCGTAGGGCTCACCGGCCGCCAGCATTCCGTCGGCGCCGCAGACGTCCATGGCGAGCTCTCCCAGCTCCCGGTGCCAGGTCGCCCAGAAGATCTTGACGATGGACGCCTCCGGGCCCGGCGCGCCGGCCGCGGCGCCGTCGAGCATCCGCAGTGCGTTGCCCCGGATGATCTCCAGCCCGGTCCAGGCGCGGGCGATCCGGTCGCGGATCAGCGGGTCCTCCGCCGCGCCGTTGCGCTTGGCCCTTTCGATGACGGCCTCCAGCTCGCGGCGGAAGCCCACCTGCTGTCCCAGGGTGGACACTCCGCGTTCGAAACCGAGCGTGGCCATGGCGACCTTCCAGCCCCCGCCCGGCGCTCCGACGACGTTCCCCGCCGGCGTGCGGGCGCCGTCGAAGAACACCTCGTTGAACTCGCAGGTGCCCGTCAGCTGTGTGATCGGCCGCACCTCCACGCCTGGCTGGTCCAGCGGTACCAGCAGATAGGACAGGCCCTGGTGGCGGGTGGAGCCGGGCTCGGTGCGGGCGATGACGAAGCACCAGTCGGACGCGTGCGCGAGTGAGGTCCAGGTCTTCTGCCCGGTGACCACCCACTCGTCGCCGTCGAGTTCGGCCCGCGTGCGCACGCCTGCGAGGTCCGACCCGGCGTCCGGCTCGCTGTACCCCTGGCACCACAGCTCCTCGACGGCGACGATCCGGGGGAGGAACCGCTCGCGCTGCGCGGGCGTGCCGAAGGCGATCAGGGTGGGGCCGAGCAGTTGTTCCCCGATGTGGCCGACCCGGGCGGGGGCGTCGGCGAGGGCGTACTCCTCGTGGAGGGCGACCTGCTGCTCGAGGGTGGCGCCCCGGCCGCCGTACTCCTTCGGCCAGCCCACGCAGGTCCAGCCCGCGGCGGCCATGTGCCGCTCCCAGGCGAGGCGTTCGGCGAAGGCCTCGTGTTCCCGGCCGGGTCCGCCGCGCCCTCGCAGACCGGCGAACTCGCCCGTGAGGCCGCCTCGCAGCCAGTCCCGGAACTCGGCGCGGAACTCCTCGACGCTGCTCATGGGCGGCTCCGGCGACTCTCGACGCATGGGCGGTTCGACTTCTCGACGGCCGATGGCCCGTACGTTAACCTACCAAACACTTGTTAGGGAAGGAGGGGCGGATGTCCGCTGCCCGCACCGCACCCGCTGAGCCCGTCCGGTACGAACGCCACGGCGCCGTCGCCGTGGTCACCATGAACCGGCCCGACCACCGGAACGCCCAGAACTCCGCGATGACCTACGCGCTGGACCGCGCCTTCTACACCGCGGCCGACGACGACGAGGTGAAGGTCGTGGTCCTCGCGGGAGCGGGGAAGCACTTCTCGGCCGGCCACGACATCGGCACCCCGGAGCGGGACGCGCATCTGCCGTTCGACCGTAAGGCGGGCCTGTGGTGGGACCACTCGGACAAGCAGGGAGCGGAGAGCCGCTACGCCCGCGAGTCCGAGGTCTACCTGGGCATGTGCCGCCGCTGGCGCGAACTGCCCAAGCCGTTGATCGCCTCCGTGCAGGGCGCGTGCGTCGCGGGCGGCCTGATGCTGGCCTGGCTGTGCGACCTGATCGTCGCCTCCGAGGACGCCTTCTTCGCCGACCCGGTGGTGCGCATGGGCATCCCCGGCGTGGAGTACTTCGCCCACCCGTGGGTGATGCCGCCGCGCATCGCGAAGGAGTTCCTCTACACCGGCGACCGGATGAGCGCGCAGCGCGCGTACGAGGTCGGGATGGTCAACCGGGTCGTGCCCCGCGCCGAACTGGCGGACCGCACCATGGAGTTGGCGACCCGTATCGCCGAGATGCCGCGCCTGGGGCTGGCGCTGACCAAGCGGGCCGTCAACCAGGCCGAGGACCTTCAGGGACTCCACGCCGGACTGGACTCCGTGTTCGGGCTGCACCACCTGGCGCACGCGCACAACGCCGAGACCGCGAAGGACCCGCTCGGCGGCATGGACGTCCGGGCGATGAAGGAGGCCTCCTCCTGATGGACCTCGACTTCACCGCCGAGGAGGAGGCGTTCCGCGCCGAGGCCCGCGCCTGGCTCGCCACCCGTGTGCCGGCCGCACCGCTGCCCTCGCTCGAGACCGCCGAGGGCTTCTCGGCCCACCGCGAGTGGGAGCGGACGCTGTCCGCGGACCGCTGGTCGGTGGTCTCGTGGCCCGAACAGTACGGCGGCCGGGGCGCCTCCGTCCTCGAGTGGCTGATCTTCGAGGAGGAGTACTACGCCGCCGGCGCACCCGGCCGGGTCAGCCAGAACGGCATCAATCTCCTCGCCCCCACCCTCCTGGAGTACGGCACGGACGAGCAACTGGCCCGGGTCCTGCCGCCGATGGCGAGCGGCGAGGTGATCTGGGCCCAGGCCTGGTCCGAGCCGGAGTCCGGCTCGGACCTCGCGAGCCTGCGCTCCACGGCCGTACGGACCGACGGGGGCTGGCTCGTGAGCGGCCAGAAGACCTGGTCGTCGCGGGCGGCCTTCGCCGACCGCGCGTTCGGGCTCTTCCGCAGCGGCCACGGCGGAACGGAAGCGACCAAGCCCCACCACGGCCTGACGTACCTCATGTTCCCGCTGGACGCGGACGGGGTGACCGTGCGTCCCATCGGCCGGCTCGACGGCAAGCCCGCCTTCGCCGAACTCTTCCTCGACAACGTCTTCGTCCCCGACCGGGACGTGATCGGTGAGCCGGGCCAGGGGTGGCGGGTCGCCATGAGCACCGCGGGCAACGAGCGTGGGCTGACGCTGCGCAGCCCCGGGCGGTTCACCGCGGCGGCCGGCCGCCTGACGGCGCTGTGGCGCTCGAACGCGGACCCGAGCGACACCGCCCTGCGCGACCGGGTCGCGGACGCGGTCGTCGGCGCCCGCGCGTACCGGCTCTTCGCCTACGCGGACGCCTCGCGGATCACCGCCGGAGAGACGACCGTCGCCGGGGCGAGCCTCAACAAGGTCTTCTGGTCCGAGCTGGACATCGCCCTCCACGAGACCGCTCTGGACCTGCTGGGCCCGTACGGCGAACTGTCGGACACGGCCGGGGAAGCGCCCGCACACGGCAGCTGGGCCGAGGGGTACACCTTCTCCCTCGCCGGCCCGATCTACGCCGGCACCAACGAGATCCAGCGCGACATCATCGCCGAGCGGCTGCTCGGCCTGCCGAAGGGACGCCGGTGATGCGGTTCCTCCTCGACGACGAGCAGCAGGCGTTCGCCCGCTCCTTGGACGGCATGCTCACGGCGGCCGACACCGCCTCCGTCGTACGGGCCTGGGCCGCCGGGGACACCGCACCCGGCCGCGCGCTCTGGTCCCGGCTCGCGGAGGCCGGGGTCTTCGCCCTCGCCGTGCCGCAGCAGCACGACGGCCTCGGCCCGCTGCCCGTCGAACTCACCGTCGCCTTCACGGAAATGGGCCGCCACGCGGTGCCTGGCCCACTGGTGGAGACGGTGGCCGCGGCGGCATTCCTCGACCGCCTGGGCGACGAGGCGGTGGCCGCCGCATGGCTGCCGGGCATCGCGTCCGGCAGGACGGCCGCCTCGCTCTGCCGGCTCTCCGACGACAGCCCCTACGCCCTGGACGCCCACGCCGCCGACGCGGTCTTCGTCGTGGAGGGCGACACGGTACGCCTGGCAGCGGCGGCCGGGCCCGTCCAGCCGTCCGCCGACCCGGCGCGCCGGCCGGCCCGTCCGCTCGGCGGAACCGTCCTGGCGCGCGGGCCGGAAGTGGCCGCCGCGGCCGCGCACGCCGCCGGCGTCGCGGCGCTGATGACGGCGGCCCAGGCGCTCGGTCTGGGCCGCACCCTGCTCGCACGAACCGTCGAATACGCGCGGCAGCGCACCCAGTTCGGTGTGGCGATCGGCTCGTTCCAGACAGTGAAGCACCGGCTGGCCGACACCTTGATCGCCCTGGAGTTCTCCCAGCCCCTGGTCCAGGCCGCGGCCGTGGTCCTGGCCGCGCGTGATCCGGAGTCGGACCGCGCGATCGCGGCGGCGAAGGTCACGGCGTGCGAGGCGGCCTGCGCCGCTGCCCGTACCGCCCTGCAGATCCACGGCGCCCTCGGATACACCGAGGAGTTCGACCTCTCCCTGTGGATCCGCAAGGCCCGCCCGCTGCGGTCCGCCTGGGGCACACCGGCCGCCTGCCGCGCCCGCGTGCTGGCCCCCTGAACCCATCCCGGACCGAGCGGCGCTCGAAAGGAGTCTGCGGTGAGGCCGACGGAAGAACTGGAGGAACTGCGGTCCGCCGTGCGGGCATCGCTCGCGCGGCACGAGGGCGCGGCGGCCTGGCCGCCGTTGACCGAACAGATCGGCGCCGCAGGACTCTCCGTCCCCGAGGAGTACGGCGGCGCCGGCCGCGGTGCACGTGAGGTGCACGTGGTCATGGAGGAGTTGGGCCGGAACCTGAGCCCCCTCCCCTATCTCGGCTCCGCGGTGCTCACGGTCCAGGCCCTGCTCGCCTCCGGCGACGCGGAGGCCTGCGGGCGGCTGTTGCCGGACCTCACCGAGGGCCGGACGGTGGGGGCCCTTGCGTGGGCCGAACGCGGTTCCTGGAGCCCGGCGGCCGTCCGGACCCGCGCCGCCCGGAACCCGGGTGGCGGCTGGCGGCTCACCGGGGCCAAGGAGTTCGTCCTCCACGGGACCGAGGCCGATGTCCTGCTCGTGGCGGCCCGAACGGCGGTCGGGCTCTGTCTCTTCCAGGTGCCCGTCGACGGCGCGGGTGTGCGGCGTGAAGCGGCGGTCCCCATGGATCAGACCCGGGCGCAGGCGCGCATCGTGCTCGAGGGGGCCGAAGGGCGGCTCATCGGCGCGGAGGGCGACGGCGGCCGTGTCCTGCGGCACGTACTGGACCTGTCCTGCACGGCGCTCGCCGCCGAGCAGACCGGCGCGGCCGAGCGCTGCCTGGAGCTCACGGTGGCCCACGCCAAGGAGCGTATCCAGTTCGGCCGGCCGATCGGCTCCTTCCAGGCACTCAAGCACCGGCTGGCGGACGCGTACGTGCTGGTGGAATCGGCACGGTCGGCCGCCCTCTGCGCGGCCTTCGCGGCAGCCGCCGGCTCATCGGAGCTGACGCGCTGCGCGGCGGTCGCGAAATCCGCCTGCTCGGAGGCGTTGTCGACGGTGGCGGGCGAGATGATCCAGCTGCACGGCGGCATCGGCATCACCTGGGAACACGATGCCCACCGCTTCTTCAAGCGCGCCCACGGCTCCGCCCAGTTGTTCGGTTCCCCGGCGTGGCACCGGGGCCGGCTCGCCGAGGAGCTCGGACTGACCGCGGTCTGACCGGACCGGCCCCTGCCCGTCCGTCGACGCTCCGCCGCGGCCGGCTCCTGGTCCGTGCCGGGGCGCTCAGGCCACCTTCTCCGGGACGATCACACAGCCGGGGCCGGGCGGTCGAGAAGATCCGTCAGCGGGACGCCGGGGTCGGCGAGCCTCGTCGCGTCGACCGGGCGCCCGGAGGTCACGAGGGCACGGATCGGGTCGGTGACGTCCCAGACGTTGACGTTCATGCCGGCCAGTACCCGGCCCTCCGCGAGCCAGAACGCGATGAACTCGCGGGTGTCCCTCCGGCCGCGGAAGACGACCTCGTCGTAGCCGCCGGGTTCGACGTAGCCGGTGTACTCCATGCCCAGGTCGTACTGGTCGGTGAAGAAGTACGGAACACGGTCGTAGGCCACGTCCTGGCCGAGCATCGCCTTGGCCGCGTCCTGCGGCTGGTTGACGGCGTTCGCCCAGTGCTCGACGCGGATGTGCTTGCCGAGCAACGGGTGAAAGGCGTTGGCGACGTCCCCGGCGGCGTAGATGTACGGGTCCGAGGTACGCAGGTGGGCATCGACGACGATGCCGTTGTCCACCTGAAGACCGGCGGCGTCGGCAAGCCGGACGTTGGGGGTGATGCCGATCCCGACGACGACCGCGTCGGCACCGATACGGCTGCCGTCGGTCAGGAGGACACCGTCCGCCCGGCCGCCGTTCCCCGTGATCTCGGCGACCTGGACGCCGAAGCGCAGGTCGACCCCATGACCGGCGTGCAGCTCGGCGAAGATCCGTGAGACCTCGGGGCCCAGCACACGCAGCAGGGGCAGCGCCGCCCGCTCCAGTACGGTGACCTCCACGCCGGCCGCGCGGGCCGCCGCCGTTGTCTCCAGCCCGATCCAGCCGGCGCCGATCACCACGACGCGGGATGCCGACCCGAAGGTCTCCTTCATGCGGTCGCTGTCGGGCAGCCGGCGCAGGTAGTGGACGCCGTCGAGCTCGGCTCCGGGCACGGTGAGGCGGCGCGGTGAGGAGCCGGTGGTCAGGAGCAGCCTCTCGTAGCCGATGCGGCTGCCGTCAGCGAGCGTCACCTCCCGTCCGGCCGGGTCGATCGCGGTGGCGGCGGTGCCCAGGCGCAGGTCGACGTCGTGCTCGGCATACCACTCGGGAGGGTGGACGTAGACCGTGTCACGCTCCTCCTTGCCCAGCAGATAGCCCTTGGACAACGGCGGGCGTTCGTACGGGTATTCGCTTTCCTCTCCGAGCAGCACCACGGGGCCGTCGAAGCCCTCTTCCCGTAGGGTCTGCGCTGCCTTCGCACCGGCCAGGCCGGCTCCGACGATCACGAATGCCGTGTTCGCGGTCATGTTCTCTCCTCTGCTGCGTCGGCCGGCCCGCCGGCCGACGGTGGCGTGGTGCCGTCATCGGACGCGGACTGCTGGGCGCCCGTCTCCTTCGCACAGGTGCCGTCGCGGGAGCCGGATGCTCCGGGGTGGTCGGCTGCGGCACGCAACTCCACACAGCACCGTCCCGGGTGGGGGGCGAGGACCGCGTCTATGCCGCCGGCCTCGAGTCCCGTGAGGAAACCGCCGAGGAAGGCGTGGTTGATGCCGCAGACCAGCTGGGGCGAGCGGGCAACGAGGGGATGGAAGGGGCAATTGAGCAGCCGCAGTTCGTCAGGGGCCTGACGCGCCGGTTCGAATCCGAACTCCTCCAGGACGGACGCCGTCAGGGTGATGGACCGCTCAGGGCCGAGGCGTCCGGGACGGCTGTCGGAGCGTGTCGCGGCTCCGAGCTCTTCACCCCGCCGCCGGGCCGTGCGCAGCGCGGCGGACTGCGCGTCTTCACCCTGTCCCTGTTCGAGGACCGCGTCGACGAGGATCTCCGCGAGAACGTCGGTACGGCGTTCGGGGATGCTGATGCGGATGTCGGTCCCGGCCGGCTCGTACACCTTGGGCCTGCGGCCGACCCTGCGGGCGCCTCCCGGACTGTCGTAGTGGGAGTCCAGCAGCCCGGCCGCGACGAGCTTGTCCAGGTGGAAGGCGGCCAGCTTGGCGGAGATGCCGGCCTGCGAGGCCGCCTCCTCCCGCGTCACAGGCCGGTGCGCGCGCCGGGTGAACTGGTAAAGGGTGCGGCGCACCTCGTCCGCGAGCACCGAGACCGCTTCCACTCCCGCCGTGGGGCGTGGACGGGACGAAGCCGGAGTCGGTCCTGAGGTCATACCTCCACGATAACTCCAATCGATGCTGGCGGAACCGAAGAGACGTGGTGTTTTCCCTGGGTTCTTGACCAGCTTCCGGAATAAGTCCAATACTGATTGGTGAAACTCTGGAGGAGGAGCCATCATGCCCCTGGAACTGCACAAGCAGGCGAAACAGCCGGTCAGCGCCGCTCTCGCGGACTCGTACGGGCACCCGTTCGATCCGGTGGTGGTCACCGCGCCGGCCGGTGCGCGGGCGGGCAGTGCTCCCGGGACGGGTGAGTGACATGACCCAGGACCTCCGCTCCACCGTGCACATAGCCCCCGGCCCGTCCCCCTCCCCCGAACCGGTCGCGGCGCCGGTCGCCCTGCGCGTTGTCCACGACGGGGAAGGGGTGGACCTGACGGCCGCCGAACTCGCAGCGGGGCAGTTCCTTCAGGCGCTGGGTATCGACACCGGTTCGGAGAGCCTGCGCGGCACCCCGGGCCGCATGGCCCGCGCCTACGCCGAGCTGTTCACCCCTCGCCCGTTCGACCTGACGACGTTCCCGAACGACGAGGGCTACGACGAACTGGTCCTCGCCCGGAGCATCCCGCTCCGCAGCGTCTGTGAGCATCATCTTCTGCCGTTCGTCGGTACGGCACACATCGGCTACCTGCCCGGGCAGCGGATCCTCGGCCTGTCCAAACTCGCTCGGGTCCTGGAGCACTTCGCCTGCCGTCCCCAGGTGCAGGAGCGGCTCACCAAGCAGGTCGCCGACTGGCTCCGGACCCACCTGGAGCCGAAAGGCGTCGGCGTCGTCATCCAGGCCGAACACACCTGCATGACGCTGCGCGGCGTCCAGGCCACCGGGGCCACGACGATGACCTCCACGCTCCTCGGGCTGCTGCGCAGCGATGCGCGATCCCGCAGCGAGTTCCTGGCCCTGACCGGTCTGCCGCACTGACCACGGCTCAGCGGCGCCGGAAGGGGCGGTGCGGCGACGACAGGGACCACGGCTGCGGTGTCGGACTGCTGAAGTATCCTTCCGGCCACCGCACACCGACCAAGAGGACCAAGAGAATTGACCGGCCTGTCTGCTTTCCCGCTGCCCTTTCGTGCTTCTCGTTCCATATCGTTCGCGGCACCCCGAACGCTGCGGGAACTTCAGATGATGCAGTGCAGCTCACACATTCGGGCGAAGCCGGGATGGTTCGACAAGATGAACGATGCCGACATCGTCGCCAGGTGGACGCAGGAAGCGATCGCCCAGGGCCTCACCGAGGCGCAGGTGCGTTACGTGCTTGCCGAACTTCGGCATTACGCCGCGCTGCGGGACGGACGTACCGGCATCGAGGTGTCCGCCGTCGACGGGGTGTGGCAGTCGGACACACTGGTCGACGACAAGCTCGGATCCCGGCTGCGCGAGGCGGTTCGGGTGCTGGAACAGGTCCCGGAAGCAGAACAGGACTGGCATCCCGGATCCGACGGCCAGGTACTGGATCTGGTCCATCCCTCACTGTTCTGCCTGGTGAGAGAGGTGAGCGGTGCGCCCGAGCAGACGTGGCAGAACCCGGCGGACCGCTACTCGAAGTACGAATTCTCGGAGAGATTCCAGTGGCTGCCCACGGACGTCGACGTCAGTGACGACGGCGATGTCGCCTTCCGTTCGTACGTCAACAACGTCCACCCCGAGACTCATCGCGAACTGGCCTCCGTACTGCCGGACGTGTTCGCGTGCTTCCGCCCGATGCTGGAGAACGTGCTCACCGATCTGCGCCGTCCGCGACCCCTGCGGATCCAGGCCGATCCCTACGGGTGGTACGACTCGGAGCCGGAGTATCCGGACGAATCCTCCTACAGCGATGAGGAGGCCTACGAAGAAGCCCTCAGTGCATGGGAAGAGGCCCATGAGGACTGGTGGGAGAACCGCCGTCCGGTCGTTCCGGACGCCCCGGACTTCACCCCGCCCGAGGTGCCCGGTGATTCCGACCGGGTCGACCTGCGCGGCCGCCGTCTCCAGGTCATCGTCAAGCTCGCCACCATTCATCTCACGCCGGACAAGCCCGAGTACCCCGGCGGTGCCTGGCATGTCGAGGGGATGATGAACGAGCGGATCGTCTCGACCGGCATCTACTACTGGGAGAGCGAGAACATCACCGAGAGCAGCTTGAGTTTCCGGGCGGCACTCGACTACCCCCGCTACGAACAGAACGACGACAACGGCCTGCGTGAGGTCTACGGCCTGGAGGACGAAGACGCACTGAATCAGGTCCTGGGATCGACATCGACCCCAGCGGGCCGCTGCCTGGCGTTCCCGAACGTCCTGCAACACCGCGTCGGCTCGTTCCGCCTCACGGACCCCACCCGCCCGGGACATCGCAAAATTCTCGCGTTCTTCCTGGTCGACCCGTCGGAAAGGATCGTCTCGACCTCCGATGTGCCACCGCAGCAACCATGGTCCGACACCTCGACCATGACGCTTGAACAGGCCAGGACCTACCGCGAACAACTCATGCGGGAACGCAAGTTCTTCGTCGACGAACACAACGAGCAGATCTACGAACGAGAATTCTCCCTCTGCGAGCACTGAACCGCCTTCCTGGATAGGAACCACGGGAGGCGTGCGGTGCGGCCCGGCCGCCTGACGCGCGGCCGGGTCGGGTGCGGATACGTGGGGCATGTCGCGCGGGGCGGCCGGGTAGCCGGGCGGCATCCCCGATGTGCAGCGGCCACGCCCGACCCGAGGAGAATCAGTGCCCGAGAAGAACATTTTCGTGATCGGCCTCGACGACGCCAACCTGGACACCTTGCACAGCGTGCCCGACGCCGACGAGTACCGCTTCCACCCGCTCCTGAGCACGCGGGAACTGCAGGTCGGCGAGGTGTCCGTGCCCGCGCTGCTGGAGAAGGCAGAGGGAGTGCTGGACGCGTTCGACGGAAGCATCGACGCCGTCGTCGGGTACTGGGACTTTCCCGTGAGCACGCTCGTGCCGATCCTGAGCGAGCGCTACGGCACGCGCAGCACCTCTCTGGAGTCGGTCGTCAAGTGCGAGCACAAGTACTGGAGCCGGCTGGAGCAGCAGAAGGTCGTGGACGCGCATCCCCGCTTCGGCACGGTCGATCTGGAGGCACGGGATCCGCGCCCGCCCGAGGGTGTCCGTTTCCCCATGTGGCTCAAGCCCGCCCTGTCGTACTCGTCGGAGCTCGCCTTCGGCGTGAAGAACGAGGAGGAGTTCCGCGCGGCGGTGGACGAGATCCGCGAGGGCGTCGCACGCGTCGGCCGCCCGTTCCAGTACATCCTCGACCGGCTGGACCTCCCCCCGGAGATGCAGGGCGTCGGAGGCCAGGTGTGTCTGGCCGAGGAAGCGCTCGCCGGCATCCAGGTCGCGGTCGAGGGCTACGTCCACCGCGGCGAGGTCACCGTCTACGGCGCACTGGACTCCATCAACTATCCCGACAGCTCGTCCTTCCTGCGCCACCAGTACCCCTCCACGCTCCCCGAGCCCGTCGTGCGGCGTCTGCACGAGATCTCCGAGCGCGTGATACGGCAGATAGGGATGGACGCGGCGACGTTCAGCATCGAGTACTTCTACGACCCGCGCACCGACGCGATCAACCTGCTGGAGATCAATCCCCGGCACTCCCAGTCGCACGCCGAACTGTTCGAGTACGTCGACGGCGTGCCCAACCACCACTGCATGCTCAGCCTCGCCCTCGGCAAGAACCCTGAGCTGCCCGACGGCGCAGGCCGCTACAAGACGGCGGCCAAGTGGTACTACCGGTGGTTCGCCGACGGTGTCGTGCACGACGTGCCCTCGGATGCGGACCTGAGGCGCATCGAGCGGGAGATCCCGGGCGTGCGGATCGACATGGTGCCCGAGGAGGGGCAGCAGCTGTCGCGGATGCACGAGCAGGACAGCTACAGCTTCGAACTGGCCCACATCTTCACCGGCGGCGACAGCGAAGAAGAGCTGCGCGACAAGTACGACCGCTGCGTGGCCGCCTTGAACCTCACGTTCGACCGTGCCGCGTCCGACGGCGACGACGGGGAGAACTCCTGAGCCACGTCCGGTCCGGCCGGACGGGTGTGCCGGAAAGGATCCTGGGCAGCCGCCCAGCCGAGCCGAAATGAGGAGGGAGAGGGCCGGCCGTATGCGTTATGTGAGCAACCTGCCCTACGCGACAACGGAAGAGGAACACGTCGCCGTCCCCATGTCCGACGGCGTCCGTCTGTCGGCCCGGATCTGGCGTCCCGTCTCCTCCGACGCGGAACCGGTGCCGGCCGTGCTGGAGTACATCCCGTACCGCAAGCGCGACCTGTCCTCGGTGCGCGACTCCGTCCATCACCCCTACATCGCCGGTCACGGCTACGCCTGCGTCCGTGTCGACCTGCGGGGCACCGGCGAGTCCGAAGGGGTCCTGGCGGACGAGTACCTGGAACGGGAACAGAGCGACGCCGAGGAGATCCTCGCGTGGCTGTCGGAGCAGCCCTGGTGCGACGGGAGCACCGGCATGATGGGCATCTCCTGGGGCGCGTTCGCAGCGCTCCAGGTCGCCGCCCGCCGGCCGCCGAGCCTGCGCGCCGTCGTCATCGCGTCCTTCACCGACGACCGGTACGCGGACGACATGCACTACATGGGTGGTGCGCTGCTGTCGGACAACCTGGCGGAAGCCGGCACGATGTTCGCCTACGCCACCTGCCCGCCGGACCCCGCCGTCGTCGGCGAGCGCTGGCGCGAGATGTGGCAGGAGCGCCTGGAGAACACCCGCCCGTGGGCGCTGGAGTGGCTGCGCCACCAGCGCCGCGACGCGTACTGGCGGCACGCCTCGGTCTGCGAGGACTACCAGGCGGTACGCTGCCCCGTCCTGGCCTCCAGCGGCTGGGCGGACGGCTATTCCAACGCGGTGACGCGTCTGCTGGCGAACCTGGACGTGCCGCGCAAGGGTCTGATCGGTCCGTGGTCGCACAAGTACCCTCACCTCGGCGAGCCGGGCCCTGCCATCGGCTATCTGCAAGAGGTCGTCGCCTGGTGGGACCACTGGCTCAAGGGCGTCGACAACGGGGTCATGGACGGGCCGATGCTCCGGGCCTGGATGCAGGACAGCGTGCCGCCCTCCACCTCTTACGAGTCCCGGCCCGGCCGCTGGGTGGGCGAACCCGCCTGGCCCTCTCCGCACGTCCGGCCGACCGCCCATCCCCTCAGCCGGCACCGCATCGGCGCCCCCGGTGAGGCCGCGTCGGGCAAGGACGCCCTGACCGTGCAGTCGCCGCTGTCCGTCGGGCAGTTCGCCGGCAAGTGGGCCTCGTACAACGCCCCGCCGGATCTTCCCTACGACCAGCGGGAGGAGGACGGCGGCTCACTGGTCTTCGAGACCGACGCGCTCACCGAGCGCGTCGAGATCCTCGGCTCTCCCACCGTCGAACTGGACCTGTCGGTCAGCGAACCGGTCGCCATGGTCGCCGCGCGACTGTCGGACGTGGCCCCTGACGGCAGCGCCACCCGCGTCACCTACGGCCTGCTCAACCTCACGCATCGCGAGGGTACGGGCGTGCCGGAGCCGCTGGAACCCGGCGCCCGCTACCGCGCCACCGTCCAACTCAACGGCGTCGCCCAGGCCTTCCCGCCCGGTCACCGCATCCGGCTGTCGCTGTCCACCTCCTACTGGCCGCTCGCCTGGGCACCGCCCCGACCGGTGCTGCTGAGCGTGTACGAAGGCACCAGCAGCCTGACGCTGCCGCTGCGACCGGACGACGCGCCCGACGGCCTGTCCACGCGTCCGTTCGGCGAGCCCGAGGGCACGGCCCCCCTCACCACCACCCGGCTGACACCCCCCGAGCAGCGCTGGGAGGTCACCCGGGATCTGGTCGGCTACCGGTCGGCGCTCGAGATCGTCAAGGACCGCGGCATGGTGCGCTACGACGACATCGGCCTCGACGTGGGCCTGCGGGCGTACGAGAAGTACAGCGCGGTCGCCGACGACTTCACGTCGGTCGGCGGGGAAAGCGCCTGGACCATGCGCTTCCGCCGGGACGACTGGGACGTACGCGTGGAGACCCGCACCGAACTGACGTCGAGCGAGACCGAGTTCTTCATCGACGCCACCCTGGACGGCTTCGAGAACGACCGCCGGGTCTTCTCCCGTACGTGGAACGAGACACTGCCCCGCGACCACCTGTGAGGGAACCGGGCGAGGGAACACCTCTGGTGGGGCCGCGGCGGGCCGGGGGCGGGACGGGCATCGGCGACGGGCCGGGGTCGGGACGGGCATCGGCGACGGGCCGGGGGCGGCCCGCGGGAGAGCGCTCGCCCAGGCGCCCGCCCGTCCCACCCCCCGTCGCCACCGTCAGGCCTGCGCCGCCCGCCGCCACGCCGCCTCGCGCAGGAGCCGCAGGCCGTTGAGACCCACCAGCACGGTGGAGCCCTCGTGGCCGGCGACCCCGAGCGGCAACGGCAGGTGCCAGGCCAGGTCCCAGACCACCAGCACGCCGATGCACACGGACGCGATCACAAGGTTCTGTACGACGAGCCGGCGGGCACGCCGCGACAGCGCCACGACGGCGGGAACCGCGGCCGCCTCGTCGCGCACCACCACGGCGTCCGCGCTCTCCAGGGCCAGGTCGGAGCCCGCCCGGCCCATCGCGACACCCGCGGTCGCGGCGGCCAGCGCGGGCGCGTCGTTGACGCCGTCACCGACGACGAGCACCCTGTCGCCCGCCCGTTCCCACTCCTGTACCGCCGCGACCTTGTCCTGCGGCAGCAGCGCGGCCCGTACGTCGGTGATGCCGACCTCACCCGCCACCCGGGCCGCAGCCCGCGGGTTGTCGCCCGTGAGCAGTGTGGGTCCCGCGCCGGTGAGACGGGTGAGGGCCGCGACGGCCTCCGGGGCGCCGTGCCTGAGCCGGTCCTCGACGGCCAGCACGGCGACGGGTTCCCCGTCCACCTCCACCACGACGGCCGTCCGGCCGTCGGCCTCCGTCGCCGTGGCCTCCGCGCTGTCGCCGGTGAGCAGGGCGGCGGGGCTGCCGACGCGCACCGCACGGCCGGAGACGTGCGCGGAAACGCCGCGCCCCGGAGCCGACTCGAACTGCCGCGCCTCCGGGAGCCGCAGGCCGCGTTCGCGTGCCGCCGTGACCACGGCACGGCCGAGCGGGTGCTCGCTGTGGTGTTCGGCCGCCGCCGCGAGTGTCAGCACCGTGTCCTCGTCGAGGCCGCCGGCGGTCAGCAGACGTACCTCCGCGACGCGTGGCGCCCCTTCGGTGAGCGTGCCGGTCTTGTCGAGCGCGACGCGGGTGACGGAGGCCAACGACTCCATGGCCACGGCCGATTTGACGAGGACTCCGTGGCGTCCGGCGTTGGCGATCGCGGACAGCAGCGGGGGCATGGTGGCCAGCACGACGGCGCAGGGCGAAGCGACGATCATGAACGTCATGGCCCGCAGCAGCGTGCTGGTGAAGTCGGCGCCGAAGGCGAGCGGCACGGCCAGCAGCGCGAGGGTGGCGACCACGACCCCTGTGGAGTACCGCTGTTCGATCTTCTCGATGAACAGCTGGGTGGGCGCCTTGGTGGCACTGGCCTCCTCGACCATCGCCACGATCCGGGCGATCACGGACCCGGCCGCGTCCGCGTCGACGCGGACGCGCAGCGAACCGGTGCCGTTGAGGGTGCCGGCGAAGACGGTGTGGCCGGCGAAGCGGTCGACGGGGAGCGGTTCGCCGGTGATCGTCGCCTGGTCGACCTCGCTGGCGCCCTCGAGCACGGTCCCGTCGGCGGGCAGACGCTCTCCGGGCCGCACCAGAACGGTGTCCCCCACCCGCAGGGCGGAGACGGGGACGATCTCCTCCGCGCCGTCCGACAGGCGCAGGGCCTGTGCCGGGGCGAGGTCGAGCAGGCCGCTGACCGAGTCGGCGGTGCGGCGGGTGGCGAGCGCCTCCAGCGCGCCCGACACGGCGAAGATGACGATCAGCAGCCCGCCGTCGAGGAACTGCCCGATGGCCGCGGCCCCGACGGCGGCCACGACCATCAGCAGGTCGACGTCGAGGGTCTTCTCGCGCAGGGCCCGTAGCCCTTCCAGACCGGGCTCCCAGCCGCCGGCCGCGTAGCAGAGGGCGTAGAGCGGGCCCCAGGCCCAGGCCGGTGCGCCGCCGAGGTCGAGCGGCAGGGCGCACAGGAACGCGACGGCGGACAGCGCCGCCCAGCGGACCTCGGGGAGCGCGAACAGCCGGGTGCGCCGTCGGTCCGGTGCCGCCCCGGGCGTCGCTGCGGGCCGCGCGGTGGTGGCGTCACGCACCGGCGTGGCGGTCGGGGACGTCGGCGACGTCGGAGGAACCATCGGGAGCACACCTCTTCTTCGGGTTCCGGGCACGGGGTGGGGGCGGGCGGAACCCGACCACCATAGCGGAACACATGAAGAGGTCTTCATCCATTGCTTTCTCCGCGCGGTTACGATGTGCACCATGGGACACGGAGTCAGCGGCGGGACCACCCCGGCCGCACATCTGGACGCGGACTCCGCGGCGACCATCGCCGCCACCCTGCAGGCCCTCGCGACGCCTTCCCGCCTCATGATCCTCACGCGACTGCGCCAAGGTCCGTGCGGAGTGACCGAGCTCGCCGAGGCGGTCGAGATGGAGCAGTCCGCCGTCTCCCATCAGCTACGGCTGCTGCGGGCGCTCAGCCTGGTCTCTGGCACCCGTCAGGGGCGGCGGATCGAGTACAGCCTCTACGACAACCACGTCGCCCAGCTGCTCGACGAGGCCGTCTACCACATCGAGCACCTTCGGCTGGGCACCCGTGACGTGCCGGAGCCGGCCGACAGCGAGTAGGCGGCGCGGCAAGCCGTCGCCACGCGAGGCGCCACACGCTCTGCGCCCGTTCACGGCCGGGACGGCGGTCCGGCCCATCGGCCCCCTTGAAGTGGCAGGGCCACAGGGCCGCTCCTAGCGTCGTTCCCGTCGAGGTGCACGTCCCGACATCCGCGGAACCTCCGCGCGACTGCCCTCGGGAACCCGGAGAACCGACCATGCGCGCCATACCGCTCGCGTTCCTGCCCCTCGCCGGTGCCGTCGCGCTCCTCACCCCCGTCGCGGCGGCCCACGCGGAGGAGGGCGGCGGCGTCACCTCGTTCGCGTTCTCCGTCTCCCCCTCGACCGTCGAGCCGGGCGGCACGGTCACCCTCGCCGCCACCGATTGCCCGGCCAAGAAGGTCACCATGTCGTCGGAGGTCTTCGACACGGTCACCGTCCACGACGGGCGCCCCGCCACGGCGAAGGTCGACAAGGACGCCGAGCCGGGCGCGGAGTACGAGGTGACCTTCGACTGCAAGGGCGAGAAGGGTCATGCCCCGCTCACCATCGCGGCGGGCTCCGGTGGTACCCACCGGCCCGGGACGGTGAAGCCGGGCGGCGGGGCCCACGCCGGGAGCGGCGGCAGTTTCACCGACCCGGGTCCCGCAAGGTCGGTCGCCGGCTGGACACTTGTCGCCTGCGCGCTCGGCGGGGGCGTGTACCTCCTGCGGCGCCGTTCGGGCGAGGGCGCCTGAAGGGGACGCAGCCCATGTCGCCGCCGCCGTCGAAGCGCGGTCCCTGGTGCACGCTCCTGTGTGTCCTGCTGTTCGGCGTGTTCCTCGTGGGCAACGGCACCGGCGGGCCGTACGGCGGTCCGCCCCAGCCGTCCTCGTCGGCCGCTTCCGCCGTGCCCCTCGGGCCGGCCGGGTCCCGCGGGTCCCCTGAGCCGGCCGCGTCCGCCGCGTCCGCGGCGCGGCACGCCTCGGCGGCGCTGCCACCCGCTCCGGAGCCGCTGCCGCGCTCAGCGCCGCGCCGTGTCTCCGTACCCGCGGCAGGCATCGACGCGCCCCTGACACCCGTCGGGCTCGACGGGAACGGCTGGGTGAGCGTGCCGCCGGCCACGCGGGACGACCTGGTCGGCTGGTACTCCGGCGCTGCGACGCCCGGGGAGCGCGGCACCTCGGTCCTCGTCGGCCATGTCGACGACGAGGCAGGACCGGCCGTCTTCTATCCGGTCGGCTCGCTGACGCGCGGTACGCGGGTGGAGGTGCTGCGCGAGGACGGGCGCACAGCGGAGTTCGCGGTGTACGCGGTCGAGGTCTTCGACCTGCGGGACTTCCCTGCCGAGGAGGTGTACGCGGACACGGCGGAGGCGGAGATCCGGCTGCTCACCTGCGGCGGAAGGTACACGCAGGGCGGCGGTTACGAGGGGAACGTGGTCGTCTTCGGGCGGCTGGTGGCGGTTCGCTGACCCGCCGTCCGGAACGGGCCGTGCCGGACCGTCGCGGTCGGTGACGCCCGCCGCGGGCCGTGCCGGACCGTCGCGGTCGGTGACGCCCGCCTCGGCGCGACGGCCTGACGCCGTTGCGGCTCCGCGATTCCGGTCGGCGGTTCCATGGGCGTGGCCGCCACAGGCGGAAACGCCCATGGAACCGCCGCTGCGGAGGCTGTCCCCGGCCACGGCCCCACCCGTTGTGTGCCCGGCGCCATCTCGGGTAACCGGAGCCCGTGGACCCGTCAGGAGGTGGACCCGATGAGCAATTTCCATCGCACGGCCACGGACGAGCCGGTCGGTGAGCTGGTCAGCCGTGCCTCGCAGCAGATCTCGCAGCTGGTGCGGGAAGAGATGCAGCTGGCCAGAACCGAGATGAGTGAGAAGGGCAAACGGTTCGGCATGGGCGGCGGGCTGTTCGGAGGCGCCGGCCTGGTCACGGTCCTCGCCCTGCAGGCGCTGGTCGCCACGGCGATCATCGCGCTCGCGCTGGTCCTGCCGTGGTGGGCGGCGGCACTGATCGTCACCGGGGCGCTGTTCCTGATCGCCGCGATCCTCGGCGCGGCCGGGAAGAAGAGCATTCGGCGGGCCGGCCCGCCCAAGCCCCAGGAAACGATCAGCAGCGTGCAGCGCGACGTCCGCGAGATCAAGGAAAGGGCACACCGATGAACACTCCCCCGCAAGGCAGCAGCAGGGACCCGAGCGCCCTCTCGGCCGACGAACTGCGCACGCAGATCCAGCACACCCGCGACGAACTCGGCGAAACGGTGGAGGCGCTCGCAGCCAAGGCCGACGTCAAGAGCCGGGCCAAGGAGACCGCCGCGGGCGTGAAGGACAAGGTGGGGCTCAAGGCCGGCCGCGCCAAGGAGCAGGTGGCCGCCGGCGCGGCCGCGGTGGGCGACACGATCCGGGACAAGACCCCTCACCCGCGCCATGAGCACCACGCCGCACACGCGGCACGCGACGACAACACGAAGCTCCTCGCCGGAGCGGGAGCGGGAGTCGCCCTGGCCCTTGTTCTCCTGATGCTGGTCAGGCACAGGAGGCACCGATGAAGGCTTCGAAGGTCTTCTACAAGCCCGTCGGTCTGGCGATCGGTGCCGCGAGCGGCGCCCTGGCGGGAGCGGTGTTCGGCCAGGTATGGAAGAAGCTGGGCCACGACGAGGACGCGCCGGACGCGACCGACGAGGACCGCGGCTGGCGGGAGGTGCTGCTCGCCGCGACACTGCAGGGCGCGATCTTCGCTGTCGTCAAGGCTGCCGTCGACCGCAGTGGTGCCGTCGCCACGAAACGCCTCACCGGCGCCTGGCCCGGCTGACACGCCGTCGCCGACCCACTCCCGTCCCACTCCACTTCCGTCCCACTGCACTCCCCCTCCGGGCACCGGCCCGGGCGCCGCGGACATCGGCGCCCCGGGCCGGTGCGCTCTTTTCGTGTCCACGGGAGGGCGCGTGGTCGGGTGGAACCTGCCGCCAAGACGGAGCGCAGGGTGGAGGAGGGCAGGGGCATGCCGAGGCGCCGAGCATGCCGAAAAGAGCGCCGGCGCGAGGGCATTCGGCCGTGAGGGCATTCGGTTGATTGTCTTCCGCGAATACGGATACACGGGCCATATGACCCGTTTTGCGAACCTGCGGCATCGCCACGAAGAAGCCGAAGCCTCCCGTCACGAGGCCGACCGTGCCACCGACACGGGACCGCAGCCCGCTGCCGGCACGGATCGAGAGCCCGGTCCCGGGCGGGATGTGGAGCGCAACGCCCCGGACAAGCCGACCGACATGCCCAAGAGGTCCTTCGGACAAGTGCTGCGGGGGACGCTCAAGGAGTTCAAGGACGACGAACTCACCGACCGCGCGGCCGCCCTGACGTACTACGGCATTCTGGCGCTGTTCCCGGCCCTGCTGGTGCTCGTCTCCCTGCTGGGCATCATGGGCGAGAGCACGACGCAGAAGGTGCTCGACAACATCCAGCAACTCGCACCGGGGCCGGCACGCGACGTCATCACCAACGCCGTCACCCAGCTTCAGGGGAGTTCCAGCACCGGTTCGATCCTGGCCGTCGTCGGCCTGCTCGGCGCCCTGTGGTCCGCGTCCGGCTATGTGGCCGCGTTCATCCGCTCCTCGAACGCCATCTACGACGTCCCGGAAGGCCGTCCCGCGTGGAAGGTGCTGCCGGTGCGACTCGGCGTGACCCTCGCCCTGATGATCATGGCGTGTGTGAGCTCCCTCATCGTCGTCCTCTCCGGAGGCATCGCTCAGCAGCTCGGCACGACGCTCGGCGTCGGGGACACCGCCATGACGGTCTGGACGTACGCCAAGTGGCCGGTGCTCGTCGTGCTGGTCAGCCTCATGGTCGCGCTGCTGTACTGGGCCACACCCAACGCCAAGGTCCACGGCTTCAAATGGATCAGCCCCGGCAGCTTCATCGCCGTGGTGATCTGGCTCGTCGCGTCGGTCGGCTTCGCCTTCTATGTGGCGAACTTCGGCTCGTACAACAAGACGTACGGCACCCTCGCCGGCATCATCATCTTCCTGATCTGGCTGTGGATCACCAATCTGGCGATCCTCCTGGGACTCGAGTTCGACGCGGAGCTCGCCCGCGGACGCGCGCTCGCCGGGGGACACCCGAAGGGTGCCGAGCCCTACGTCGAGCCCCGCGACACCCGCAAGTGGACCGACGAGGACCGACGGCGAATGGGCTGACCCCGCCCACCGGCGGACGGGGTCGACCACGGGGGCCGGCCCGACGACGGAGACCGGCCCGACGACGGGGACCGCGTGACATCCACGGTCCCCGGCCGACCCCGCCTTCACATCCCCTGCGTCGCGGTGCGGTGCCGTGCCCCGCCGTCCGGTCACGATCCGTCGGCCTCCACGATCCGCCACCTGCCGACCTCCTGGTACCGCGAGTCGTAGACGGCCGACCCGTCACCCGGTTTCAGCGCGTAGTGGTTCAGGTTCCCACCCCAGTAACGGAGGATGCGGCCCAGCTCGCCCGCGGTTTCCTCCGCGGGCCGCCCGGCGTCCACCTCGACTTCCAGAACGAACTTCACGTCCCTTGTCTCCCCTCACTGAACTGTTCGGCCCGCCGGCGGCGGGCCGGCCTGCGGTATCAATTGTTTCATTCAAGTGCTATGTGAGACTTTGAGGACGGTCACCGCAGATCAGCTCGTCGATATGCCTGACAAGTCTCAAACAGTGGTGAGGCGTCACAGTGATCTGTCGGGCGCGGCAGCCGAGGGGGTGGTGGTGACGTGGCGAACCGCCTGCGGGCCGTCGACCTCGCGCGGACGGCCGGCATCTCGGTCCAGCAGGTCCGCAACTACGTGGACACGGGGGTTCTGCCACCGGTCGAACGCACCGCCAGTGGGTACCGCGTCTTCACCACCGCGCACGCCGAAGCCCTCGCCACGGCTCGAGCAGCGGCCGCCGGGCACGGCTGGGCCACAACCCGCACCGTCATGCGCGCCGTGCACGACGGCGACCTGGAGACCGCGCTGGCCGCTCTCGACGCCGGTCATGCCCGACTGGACCAGGAACGCGCCGAACTGGCGGCGGTGCACGAGGCCCTGGGCACCGTCCTCGCCCACCCGGCGGCCACCACAGCCACCGCGCCTCCCGGCATGCGCATCGGCGAGGTCGCCCGCTCCGTGGGCGTCCGGCCACCCGTGCTCCGGCTCTGGGAGGCCCATGGTCTCCTGCGACCGGACCGGGAGCCGGGCACGGGGTACCGTGTCTACTCCCGCTCGGAGCTCCACGCCGCACAGATCGTCGCCCTGTTGCGGCGAGGGCACTACCCGTTGGCCACCATCAACGCGGTACTGGGCGAACTCCGGGCCACGGGCAGCCCCGACCGCGTGCTTCGCGAACTGACGAACAGGCGACGGGAGCTCCACCGCCGCAGCCTCGACCGGCTCAAGGCTTCCGCGGCTCTGCATGCCTACCTGCGGTACCTCGGCCACACAGCCTGACGCGTCCGAACCTCAAGTCCGTGCGTACTCGCGCAGGTCGGCCGTCCAGTCCCGCTGCTGGGGGGTGTCGGGGACAGCGAGTCCCCGCGCCTGCTCGAGGCGCTCCCACGCAAGGCCGTGATCGACGCCGTTGAGGACCAGGAGCGCTGCGGCGAGGAGAGAAGCGCGTCCTATGCCGAAGCGGCAGTGAGTGACGACGTGCGCCCCCTCACGAAGGCTCTCCGCGAGCTTCCGCAGCGTCGGCAGGACCGTGGCGAGGTCGGGAACGGTGCGGTCGGGAACAGGAACAGCGACGAACCGCAACCCTGCGTCCGCAGCCGCCCGGGCTTCCAGGGCGAGACCGAGTTCGTCGAGCTCGGCCTGCGTGAGCAGGCACACGAGCACGTCGACACCGGCGGAGCGCAGGGCGCTCATCTCGTCCTCGAGCCAGTCCGCACCCCGGGGCCTGGCCATGGTGCTCAGCCGTCCCGGGCCGGGCAGATCGACGGTGAAGAGACGAGGTCGCACGGCGGAATCACTTTCGTTCGACGGATGGATGAAGCGTGAGCAACAGGGCTCGCTCGTGAATCGGGGAGGACCGGCGGGTGGCCTCGTGAGCGCGCCGAGAAGGCGTGCAGGGCGGTCGTGCGGCGTCGGCGGCGTGCGTAAGGGCCGTTCGGTCGGCCCCGGCGATGAGTTCTGCGTCGGCCGGCGGTCAGAACCGGTACATGGCCGACGATGGAGGCAAAAGTGACTCTGCGAACACTGCTGACCGGACACGGCCTCGTGGAGTCGCCACGATGGCACGGTGACCGGCTCTATTTTTCCGACTGGTCCGCAGGCGAGGTGATCGCCGTGGACCTCGCCGGCCGGAGCGAGACGGTCGCGCGCCTGACGTCACTGCCGCTGTGCACCGCCTTCCTTCCGGACGGGCGGATGCTGCTCGTCTCGTCCCCCGACGGGCTCCTGCTGCGCCGTGAGCCGGACGGGTCGCTGGTCACGCATGCCGAGCTGGGCAGGCGGCCCGGCTGGAACGACATCGTCGTGGACGGGGGCGGGAACGCGTACGTCAACAGCATCGGCTTCGACATGATGGCCGGCGCGCCGTACGAGACTGGTGTCGTCGTCCTGGCGACGCCGGACGGCGCGGTTCGGCAGGTGGCCGACGGCCTCGCCTTCCCCAACGGCATGGCGGTGACCGCCGACGGCTCGACCCTCGTCGTCGCCGAGTCGTACGGCCACAGCCTCGCGGCCTTCGACATCGAGCCCGACGGCGGGCTTTCCGGCCGGCGGGTGTGGGCCGATCTCGGCGAAGGCACCCCGGACGGGATCTGCCTCGATGCCGAGGGCGCCGTCTGGTACGCCGACGTGCCCGGCAAACGGTGCGTACGGGTCGCCGAGGGCGGCCAGGTGCTGCAGACCGTCGAACTGGACCGAGGCGGCTTCGCCTGCACGCTCGGCGGTCCCGACGGCACGACGCTGTTCATCGTCGCGGCGGAATGGAGCAACGGACCGGAGCCGGTCCCGGCGGGCACCGGTCAGGTCCTCGCCACAGAAGTCACCGTACCGGCAGCGGGTCGGCCCTGACACACGATCCGCCCGCGTCCGCGGCTTCCGATGAACCCCGCGACGCCGCTCCAGGCCCGTGCCGGGCGAGGGAGCCCGTGGTCCGAACGCACGCACAGCGTCGGCGCAAGGCCCCCTCGACTCGGGCCCGCGCATCTATTGAAGCGCTTCGACAAGAGGTCTGGACAGTGCCGAACCCGTCGGATTACTGTCTACCCACATCCGAAGTCACCGACGCGGAAGCGCGTTGTCGAAGCGCTTCATCATCTGGAGATCCGATGGTCACCCTCGCCGACGTAGCGCAGCACGCCGGAGTCTCGGCCAGCACCGTCAGCTACGTCCTGAGCGGGAAGCGGACCATCTCCGCGCTCACCCGGGAGCGGGTCGAACGCAGCATCACCGAGCTCGGTTACCACCCCAACGCCGGGGCCCGTGCGCTGGCGAGCAACCGGTCGAACATCATCGCCTTGATGATGCCGCTGCGCATGGACATGTATCTCCCGGTGATGACGGAGATCGCCATCGCGATCGCCACCCACGCCCGCGCTCACGGGTTCGACGTTCTGATGCTCACCAGTGAGGAGGGACCCGAAGCGGTCCACCGGGTCGTGGGCAGCGGGCTGGCCGACGCCATCATCCTCATGGACGTGGAACTGGACGACGCACGGCTCCCGTTGCTCCGCGAGAGCGGCCGGCCGGCCGTGCTCATCGGACTGCCCGCCACGACCACCGGACTGACGTGCGTGGACCTCGACTTCACCGCGACGGGCGCGCTGTGCGCCGAGCATCTGGCCGGGCTCGGTCACCGCGAGATCGCCGTCATCGGAGAGGCGCCCGCCGTCTACGAGCGGCGCACCGGCTTCGCCGAGCGGACCATCGACGGACTGCGCACGCGGGCACGGGCCCTCGGGCTCCAGGTGCTGCACCGCCCCTGCGAGGGCAACTACGCGGCCATGGCCGGCGCCCTCGCCCAGATCTTCTCCGAACGCCCCGACGTCACCGGCTTCGTCGTACAGAACGAGACCGCCGTGGAGCCGCTGCTCGGTCTGTTGCGCCAGCATCGACGGGCCGTGCCGGAAGACATCTCGGTGGTCGCGATCTGCCCGGAACAGGTCGCCGTCCACGCTTCCGTACGGCTCACCTCAGTCGCCATCCCTGCGCGGGACATGGCGAGGCACGCCGTCGAACAGGTCGTCGCCAAGATCGAGGGGCGGGCCGGCGACGAGGTCGTCCTCCTCGAGCCCGAACTCACCGTGCGTGCCAGCAGTGGTCCGGCCCCCGCACCCGCCGCCTGAACCGCCTCGCCTCCCGGCCCTTCCCAACACCGCACCGCACCGCACCGCACAGCCCCAAGACTGACCCTCTGACGCCCAGGAGTTCCCTACGTGGACCAGTCACCCAGCCTTGCCCAGTCCTCCCCCACCGTGGGGACCGTCCGGGAGCACGACGGTGCTCTGGAGTGGAGCGGACGTCAGGAGACCGTGCGCATCGAGCCGTGGGGCCCGGACGCCGTCCGGGTCCGCGCCAGGATCGGAGGGCCGCTGCTCGACGGTCTGCCGGGAGCCCTGACCGACGGCCCGCCGGGCAGTTCCTTCGCCGTCAAGACGGAGCAGGGCGCCGGCGTGCTGGTCAACGGGGCTATCACCGCCGAGATCGACGCCGAGGGGCTGCTGCGGTTCACGGCGACCGAGGACGGACGTGAACTCCTCGCGGAGGAGCGCGCCCACTTCTGGTGGCCGGGCTCCCGCCTCTACACCCCGAACGGCAACGGCTACCACCGCCTGGAGCAGCGCTTCGCCGCCTACGACGACGAGAGGCTGTACGGCCTCGGCCAGCACCAGCACGGTCTCCTCGACCAGAAGGGCGCGGTCGTCGACCTGGTCCAGCGCAACGCCGAGGTCACCATTCCGGTGCTCACCTCCAGCCGCGGCTACACCCTGCTGTGGAACAACCCGGCGATCGGCCGGGTCGAGCTCGCGCGGACGGGCACCCGCTGGGTCGCCGACAGCGCCCGGCAGATCGACTACTGGATCACCGCGGGCGCCCCGGCCGCGGCACAGCGACGCTACTCGGCGGTGACCGGCCGGACGCCGATGCTGCCGGAGTGGGCGGCGGGGTTCTGGCAGTGCAAGCTGCGCTACCGCACCCAGGAGGAACTGCTCTCCGTGGCCCGCGAGTACAGACGCCGCGGCCTGCCGATCGACGTGATCGTCTGCGACTTCTTCCACTGGACGCACCTCGGGGAGTGGAAGTTCGACCCGGCCGAATGGCCCGACCCGGCCGCCATGGTCAGGGAGTTGGAGGAGCTGGGCATCAGGCTCGTCGTCTCGGTGTGGCCCTCGGTGTCGCCGCTGAGCGAGAACCACCTGCTGATGGAACAGCGCGGGTACTTCATCGGCACCGAGTACGGTCCGATGGCGCACGCCGACTGGCCGGACAAGGAGGTCGCGGAGCCCGTCCAGGTCGCCTTCTACGACGCGACGAACCCGGCGGCCCGTGACTTCGTCTGGTCGCGGGTGCGGGAGAACTACCTCGAGCCGTACGGGATCCGCTCGTTCTGGCTGGACGCGTGCGAGCCGGAGCTCAAGCCCGGCTTCTCGGCGAACCTGCGCTACCACGCGGGACCGGGCCTCGAGGTCGGCAACCTCTATCCGCGCGAGAACGCCCGCACCTTCTACGAGGGGATGCTGGCCGCCGGCGAGGAGGAGGTCGTCACCCTCAACCGCTCGGCGTGGGCGGGCAGTCAGCGCTACGGCGCGGCCCTGTGGTCGGGCGACATCGGCACCGACTTCGCCACGCTGCGGCGCCAGCTCGCGGCCGGCCTGAACACCGCGATGTCGGGCATCCCGTGGTGGAACACCGACATCGGCGGTTTCCACGGCGGCGACCCGGACGACGAGGCGTACCGCGAGGTCATGGTCCGCTGGTTCCAGTTCGGCGCGCTCTCCCCGCTGATGAGGCTGCACGGCTTCCGCGACCCCGGTATGCCGCTCGGTCCGTCGATGACGGGTGGCCCCAACGAGGTCTGGTCGTACGGAGAGCGGGCCGAGGAGATCCTGTCCTGGTACCTGGGGCTGCGTGAGCGCCTCAAGCCGTATGTGCTGGAGCAGATGCGCGCCGCCCACGAGGAGGGCCTGCCGCCCATGCGCCCGCTGTTCCTGGAGTTCCCGGACGACGGGGCGGCGTGGGAGGTCGCCGACGCCTATCTGTTCGGCCCTGACCTGCTGGTCGCGCCCGTGCTGGAGGCGGGTGCGACGAGCCGTACGGCGTATCTACCGGCCGGGGCGCGGTGGACGGACGCCTGGACGGGCGAGGAGTACGAGGGCGGGCGCACGGTGACGGTGGACGCGCCGCTGGAGCGGATCCCGCTGTTCCTGCGGGACGGCGCCGACCTGCCGGTGGCTCCGTGACGGTGAGGGGCGGCCGGGGGCCGACCGCGCCTGACGGCGCGGCCGGCCCCCCTGCCCGTGGACGTCAGCCGGCGCTGACGGACATGCTGTTGGTCCGGAAGTCCAGACCGCCGGCCGACGAGGTGATCTCGAAGCCGAACTGGACGTCACCGATGGTCTCGTTGCCCATCCAGCCCTTGGTGTCCTTGATCCACTTCAGGATCGGCAGGATCTGGACGCTCCCCGCGTTCGAGTCCGAGGTGCGCAGGAACGAGAAGACCTCGTTGGCCCCGTTGTCACCCTTGTAGACGTTCCAGGTGTGGCCGCCGAGGGTGACGGTCCCCTGCGGGCTGCCGAGCGGGCCGACGGCGCCGTGGTGGTTGACCCACAGCATGATCTCGTAGTCGTAGTCCGTGTCCCAGATGTCGTACGAGGTGTTGTACGCGCCGGACGACGGGACGGTGACGTTGTAGCTGCTGTTGAGCGAGCCGAGGGAGGTGATCGACTTGTTGATCACCTCCTTGGCGTTCGGGTAGGACTTGATGCCGCCGGTGCCCGGGTGGTCGGCCCAGACACCCCAGTTGGTGCCGGAGTTGGCCCAGGCGCACTGGCTGCCGGCGCCGGAGCCCCAGATGTTGTTGTAGAGGGTGTAGCCGTTCAGGCTCGTGTTGCCCCACTGGTCGCAGGAGTGCCAGACCGCTGCCTGGGCGGGGGCGGCGGCGAGGCCGACGGTGACGCCCAGCGCGAGGGCCGGGGCCAGGAGTGCCGTCAGGGTTCGCGTGGCGCGGGTGCGTGATGCCATGGGGTTCCTTCCAGGGTGGGGGGATGTGCCGGGGGGGGCTACCGCGCCATGACCCTCGTGAGGTCGATGACGCGGTCTTCTCCGGCGACGAGGTCGAGCGGCTCGGCGCCGGACGAAGTCCGGAGTTCGATGCGGTGTGTGCGCGTGGGGCGGAGGACGGCGCTCGCGTCGCCGTCGGAGGCCCAGGCGAGGTCGAGTTCCGCCCCGAAGCGGGTGCGTACGCCCGTGAGCCGGCCCGCCGGGCAGAACTCCGGGAGGGCCGGCAGCAGGACCAGCCGGTCGGGGGTCGACTGCACGAGCATCTCGATGAGTACGGCCGGGAGGGCGTGCGCGGCGTCCGCGTTGTAGACGTCGCGGTGGGGGTAGTGCGAGCTCATCAGGGACGTGTGGAAGAAGTCGCCGTCGAGTACCCGGCCGAGGGCGTGGGCCACCCGGGCGCCGTCGCCGAGCCGGGCCGCGATCAGGGCGTGGTGGAGGTGCCCGTGGGCGGAGTCGTTCTCGGCGCCTCGCAGTTCGAGGGCGCGGTGGGCGGCGTCTGCGAGTTCGGGGGTGTCGTACGGGGTGATCTCGTCGAGCGGCCAGACGCCGTAGAGGTGGCTGAGGTGGCGGTGGTCGTAGGAGTCGGCCAGGCCGGGCCGGGCCCATTCGGCAAGGGCGCCGTCGTCGTTGATCCGGTGCGGTGGGAGGCGGTCGGCGAGGGCGCGCCAGCGGTCGGCGTGCTCGGGGTGGCGGTCGGCGGCGGTCAGCAGGGCGTGCCGGGCGGCGGAGAGGTCCATGGCCGCGTCGACCGTGCCCCAACCGGCGTTCGCGGGCCGGTTCTCGGGCGAGTAGGAGGGGACGACGACCACACGGCCGCTCTCGTCGGTCCGGGTGAGGAAGTCCTCGTAGAACAGGGCGACTTCGGCGAGCACGGCACTGGTGCGGGGGTCGCGGACGCCGCGGGTCTCGTCGTGGTCGACGAGCGGCTTGAGCAGCCAGTCGGCGCCCGCCGTCCACAGGTGCAGGGGGTACTCGCGGCTGAAGTGGTACGTGTGCCCGGATTCGCCGTCGGTGTGGGAGGGCGCGACGACGCCCCGGGCCCCGAAGATGGCGCGGGCGTTGTCCCGCCAGTCCGGAAGCTGCCGGTGGACCAGCGCGGCGTGGGCTTCGGTGACCTCAGGGAGCGCGGCGGCCGCGGCGGAGGCGATCTGCAGATTGAGGTTGGCGTTCGTGGTGAAGGCGCCGGACCATGCGGTGTTCCAGTCGCCGGTCCACAGGCCGACCAGACGGGGCGGCAGCATGCCGCTGGACGACAGCAGGTGGTAGCGGCCCGCCGCGAAGAGCCGTTCCAGCAGGGCGGGGCCGGCCGGCCCGCGGAGCAGTTCGCTGCCGGGCAGATCCCGCTCCACCGGGTCGGCGTCCAGACAGAGCCCGGCCCGCTCGTAGGCGTCGCGGTGCGGTGGGAGATGGCGGTCCAGGAGCCGTTCGTATGCGGGGGTGTTCACTGTGTCCGGCGCCGCGAGCGCCCGCAGGGCCGCCGCCTGCCCGGCCGAGGGGTCGACGGCCGCCGTGTGCCGCTCGACCCGGGTGAGCAGCAGCACCGCGGAAGCGTCGGTCACCCGTAGACCGTCGCGGGTCCGTGTCGTGCTCCCGCCGGTGACGGTGATCAGGGTGGTGCCGGTGAAGGAGGTCCGCCCGTTCGGGTAGTCGGTGCGCAGGCTCAGCAGGGCGGTGCCGGGACCTACGTGTTCCAGGGTGGTGCGGGTGAACCGAAGTCCGCCGGGGAGCCCGGGCAGTTGCTCGTCGAGCGTGAGCTCCGCGCTCAGGCCGCCCGGTTCCGTCCGGGTCCGGTGGACGATCACGTCGTCGGCGCGGGAGACGAACACTTCGCTGCGCCAGGCGCCGCGCACGGCGGTCACGACACCGGAGGTGAAGTCCACCTCCCTGCGGTAGGTCCCGGCGCCGGCGGAGCCCGCGGGGCTACGGCGGACGCGCACCTGGAAGGCGGGGTGGAACGGCTGCACCCACAGATGCGGGTGTCCGGCCCCGAAGCGTTCCGCCGCCGTCGTGTCACCGGCGAGCAGGGCGTCCTGCAGTTCCCGGAGCCCGGCGGCGAGTTCCGGTGGGCCGGCCGTCTCACTGCCGTTGGGGCACACCAGGCTGTGGTGGTTGACGACGACCCGCTCGTCGCCGGCGTCGCCGTACACCATGGCGCCGTGCCGGCCGTTGCCGCTGAGGAAGGCGTCCTCCCACCGCGCGGCGGGGCGCGGTTCCCAAGTCCCGTGCCTCACCCTTGTGTCTCCTGCAGTACGGCCGCGCCGTGGCGGTCGAGACGGACCGGACCGTCGACCCGGTCGCCGGTGAGCAGGTCCTGGTGGTGCCCCGGCACCGTGACCGTGACGGGTCCGGGAGCGTGGTTGAGCAGGAAGAGCAGGTCTCCCCGGCGTACGGCCTCCAGCCCGGCCGGCCGGTCCGGCAGCACGGGACGGACCCCGGCCTCTTCGGCGGCCTGTGAGAGCAGCTCCCGCAGCATCCCGGGGTCCGGGAGCGTCGAGACGTACCAGGCGCTGCCCCGGCGCAGGACGGCGGGCAGACCGGCGAGTTCGCCGCTGCTGTAGACGGCGACCGTGTCCGCGGTGGAGACCTCCAGCTCCTCCGACCACACCGTGCCGTGGAACGCGCCGGGTCCGTCGCAGGCGACCGTCTCGCCGGCGTCGAGCGGCCACCATTCGTGCACGGTCGCGATGCCGAAGAGTTCCCGCAGCCGCTCGTCCATGCCGCCGGGCCGGACGCGGTCGTCGCCGTCGGCGGTTCCGGTGAGGAAGCCGGACACGAGCGTGCCCCCGCGGCGCACATGCCCGACGAGATTGTCGACGGCGGCGTCGGTCAGCAGATAGAGGTGGGGGACGACGACGAGGCGGTAGGCGCTCAGGTCGTGCGCGGGGTGGGCGAAGTCGGTGGTGAGGCCCTTCTCCCACAGGGCACGGTGCCAGGCCCGGACGACGGCCGGGTAGTCGAGGCCGGTGGACAGCCGGCCCTCCTGGCCCCCCGCCCACCAGGAGTTCCAGTCGTGCAGGATCGCCACGTCGGCGGGCACGCCGGTGCCTGCGACATGCTCGCCGATCCCGGCGAGATCGGCCCCGATCCGCTTGATCTCCTGGTACGTGCGGCCCTGTTCACCGGCGTGGGTGACCATCGCCGAGTGGAACTTCTCCGCGCCCTGCCGGGACTGCCGCCACTGGAAGTAGCAGACGGCGTCCGCGCCGCGTGCCACGGCCTGGAGCGACCAGAGGCGGTTCAGGCCCGGGGGCTTGGGATGGTTCACCCCCCGGAAGTTCACCGGCCCCGCCGCCTGCTCCATCAGCATCCACGGCCCGCGCGCCTGTGAACGGGTCATGTCCTGGATCATCGCCCCGTACTGTCCGCCCAGCGGATCGCGCGGGTCCGGGTAGACGTCGACGGAGACGACGTCCTCCTCCTCGGCCCACCGCCAGGCGTCCTGACCGGTCCAGAAGGGCATGAAGTTGGTCGTCACCGGCAGTCGCGGGGTGTGCGCCGCGACGATGTCCCGCTCCGCGACGTAGCACTCGAGGAGCGCGTCGGAGGTGAACCGCCGGAAGTCCAGCGCACAGGCCGGGTTGCGCAGGTACTGGGCCTTGCGGGGCGGGATGATCTCCTCCCAGTCGTCGTAGCGCTGGCTCCAGAACGCGGTGCCCCAGGCCTCGTTGAGCGCGTCGAGGGTCGTGTACTTCTCCCGCAGCCAGCGGCGGAAGTGCCGGGCGGTGCCGTCGCACCAGCAGAAGGTGCAGTACTCGTTGTTGATGTGCCACATCCGCAGCGCCGGGTGGTCGCCGTAGCGTGCCGCGAGGTCTTCGCTGATCGCCGCCGCGTACTCCCGGTAGACCGGCGAGCTCGGGCAGAAGTGCTGGCGGGACCCGTACCAGATCACCGAGCCGTCCTCGCCGCGCGGCAGGGTCTCGGGATGGCGTGAGCCCATCCACGGCGGCGGCGAGGCGGTCGGCGTGGCGAGGACGATCCCGATGCCGTTGCCGTGCATCAGGTCCGTCAGCCGGTCGAGCCGGCCGAACTCGCGTGCTCCGGGGCGGGGTTCGATCGTCGCCCAGGAGAACACCCCGAGGGTGACGGAGTTGACCCCGGCCTCCTTCATCAGCCGTACGTCCTCGAGCCAGGTCTCTTCCGGCCACTGCTCGGGGTTGTAGTCGCCGCCGAAGAGCACACGGCGGCCGGTGGCGTCGTACAGGGAGGGCATGGGAGAACTCGCTTCGTCACGAAGTGGCTGGGGGAAGGGCGTCAGACGGGGTCGGCGTACTGGATGCCGCGGCCGTTGGTGCCCAGGTAGACGCGGCCGTGGAGGCGCGGATCGCCGGTGATGGTCTCCCCGATCCACCCCCACTGGTGGGCGTCGTCGTTGATCCGGGTCCAGGAGGCGCCTTCGTCGTCGGACCGGAGGACGGCGGTGATGTCCTCGGTCGCGCCGACCTGGAAGACCGCCGGGTAGTCGGCGCCGTCGGGGGCCTTGCCGAAGCCGAGGCTGTAGGAGGCCCAGCAGCTGGTGACCTTGGTGAAGGTCAGGCCGCCGTCGGTGGAGCGGAAAAGCCCGTTCCACTTGGCCGAGAGCCACAGGTCACCACGTCGGCCGGGCGCCGCGGCGACCTTGAACTGGCTGTCGCCGGAAGCCAGTCCGGCCGCGCCGGCGGTGAACGTGAGCCCGCCGTCGGCCGAGCGGTACACCGTGCCGGAGGCGGTGTCGTAGGCGTAGAAGCGACCGGCGTCGACCGGGTCGGCGACCGGGGTCGCCCCCTTCGGGAACGTCGGCACCTCCGTCCAGGTGTCCCCGTTGTCGGTGGAGCGGTGCGTCGCGTGCGTGGAGCCGTCCCAGTGGACGAAGGACCACAGCAGAACCCGTCCGTCGGCGCTCACCGCGATCGGCCCGGGAGCGGTGGCCGCGATGTCCGGCTGGCTCCTGAAGGGCCGCCAGGTCCTGCCGCCGTCGCGGGAGTACGCGCCGTTGCCACCGGAGGCCCAACCGGTCCGCACCACGTACGAGGGCCTGCCGGCGGCCACGGCGAGGCCGGTGGCGGTGCCGAAGACGGGGTTCTCCGCCATGCCGCGGGAGGGCGAGGCCGTGAGGGAGTCGTGGTACATGACGCCGATGTCGGCGAGACCGCTGATCAGACGGGCCCTGCCGGCGGGCGGGGAGATCAGCTGCCGTACGGAGCTCTCCTCCAGCCCGCGGATCTCCGGCGCCCAGTGGACGAGGTCCCGCGTCCCGTAGAGCGTGGCGCCCGTGCCGTAGACGATGTGCCGCGAGTCGAAGGGGTCGACGGCGACCGCCTGGATCCACCAGCCGAACTTGGGCAGTCGCTCGCCCCACCGGAGGTACGGCGTCTCGGAGACGTCCAGGACGGCGGTGTCCTTCAGGGAGGTCCAGCTGCGGCCGCCGTCGGTGGACCGGAAGACGGTGTCGACCTGCGCCCAGCGGTTGTTGGTCGTCACCACCACGGTGCCAGGGCGTCGGGCGTCGACAGCCACACCGCCGTAGGCGAAGGTGTCGCTCGAGCCGTCGTCGGCGGTTCCGCCGGGACGGACGGGGGTGACGTCGGTCCAGACACCGGTGGCGGTGTCGAGCCGGTGCACGCCGCCGTCGCTCTGGCCGTTCGGGCCGGGCGCGTCCGCGAAGGTGACGTAGAGCGCGCGGCTCCCCGCGTCGTACGCCGCGCGGATCGGCACACGGGCCGCCGCCCCGCCCGGCAGGCCGGGGACGTCCTCCCAGCCGACGCCGTCGAGGGTGCGGCGCAGCGTCGGACCGCCGTCGGCCCAGGACGCGTACAGCGCCCGTCCGGCGGCGACGAGAAACGTGATGCCCTGCCCGGTCGGGGACGGCTGGGCAGGGAAGTCGGCCCGTGCCCAGCTCGCGCCGCGGTCGGTGGAGCGCCACAGCCCGTCGTGGCGGCTGCCGAGCCACAGCGTGTCACTGTCCCGCGGGTCGACGATGAGTCGCTCGCCGGCGCCGCGGCCGTCCTCGTTGGCGCCGAGCTTGATCGGCAGGTCGGTACGCGCCCAGGTGGCTCCCCGGTCGTCGGAGCGCAGCACGGCGCCGTTGCCCGCCCAGCTCTGGGTGTAGGTGCCGACGGCGAGATAGAGGCGGTCGGGGTGGTGCGGGTCGACGGCCATCGCCTCGACGCCGAGCAGGTTGTGGTCGTCCCAGCCGAGGTTGTCGGTCAGCGGCGTCCAGGCCCGTTTGCGCGCGTCCCAGCGGTAGGCGCCGCCGATGTCGGTGCGGGCGTAGGCGAGGCCCTTGACGCGGGGGTGGAAGAGGACGCCCGTGACGAATCCGGTGCCGCCGATGACGACGTTGCGCCAGCGGTGCGCCTGGGTGCCCCGCGCCGCGGGATCGGGGCCCGCTGCCGTTGCGGTCGTGCGGTCGGTGGCCGTGGCCACGCCGTGCAGCAGGGGCAGGGCGGTGAGGCCGGCGCCGGCGCCGGCGGCGAGGACGGTGCGCCTGCCGGGGTTCGGTGGCAGGGACATGGCTGGTACCTCGATCCGTGAGGTGAGCGGGGGGTGTGGTGGTGGCCGCCGTGTCCGGCCGTGGTCAGGTACGGCCGGACACGGCGGCGGATCGTGGACGCCCGAGGAGGGCGCGCGCAGGCCACGGCGCCGCGGGAATCGGGGCGTCAGCCCTTGACGGCGCCGGTGAGCATGCCCTTCTTGAAGTGCCGCTGGACGAACGGCGACAGCACGGCGACCGGCAGCAGGGCGAGCACCATGACGGCCATCTGGATGGACAGGGGCGAGAGATGGCCGGTGTTGATCGCCTGCGCCAGTCCCGTCGGCCGTTCCTGCTTGAGGACCAGCTGCATCATCACGTTCTGCAGCGGCATCATGTCCTGGTCGCTGAGGTAGATCGAGGCGTTGAACCAGGCGCTCCAGTAACCGACCGCGTAGAACAGGGAGATGACGGCGAGCACCGCGCGGGACAGCGGCATGACGATCTGCCACAGGATCCGGGCGTCGCCGGCGCCGTCGATCCGCGCGCTGTCGATGAGTTCGGGCGCCACGCTCATGAAGAAGGAGCGCAGGACGAGGATGTTGAAGACGTTCACCGCGCTGGGGAGGATCAGCGACAGGTAGGTGTCGGTCAGCCCGAGCCCCTGCACCAGCAGATAGGTGGGGATGAGGCCCGCGCCGAAGAACATCGTGGCGAGCAGGACCATCAGCAGCGGCCGGTGCAGCACGGAGCCGCTGCGGGAGAGCCCGTAGGCGCACAGGACCGACACCGTCATGCTGAACAGCGTGCCGACGAGCGTGACACCGAGGCTCACCAGCGCCGCCCGGGTGACCTGGCCGCCGCCGAGCAGCTCCTGGTAGGCGACCAACGTGATGCCGCGGGGCACGACGACCAGGCCGCCCGCCTCCGTGATGGTCTTCACCGACGACACGCTGGTCACGACGACGATCCACAGCGGGAAGAGAACGGCGGCGCAGGCCAGTGCGAGGACCAGGCCCTTCGCGGCGAGCCCCGCGGGGCGCGGTTCCTCCTCCCAGGCCGGCCGCAGCCGGCCACGGGTCCCCTCGCGCCGCTTGACGCCCAGAACGTGGCTCATCGCTTGTACACTCCCTGTTCGCCCATCATGTGAGCGACCTTGTTGGCCGCCAGCACCAGGCAGAGGCCGAAGATTCCCTTGACGATGCCGACGGCGGCCGCGTAGCTGAAGTCACCGAACTGGATGCCGACGTTCCAGACGTAGGTGTCGAGGACCTCCGCGGCGGTGGGGCCGACGGCGGTGCGCTGGAGGAGGATCTGTTCGAAGCCCACGGTCAGGGCGTTGCCGACCTGGAGGACGAGCAGCAGGGCCACCACCGGGCGCAGCGCGGGCAGCGTCACGTGCCACATGCGCCGCCATCGGGAGGCGCCGTCCATCGCGGCCGCCTCGTACAGGTCGGGGCTGACGGCGGACAGCGCGGCGAGGAAGACGATGACGCCCCAGCCGGCGTCCTTCCAGACCATCTCGAAGGTGACGAGGAACTTGAACAGCCCCGGGTTCGTCATGAGGTCGATGCCCTCGTGGCCGTGTTCGCGCAGGGTCTGCGCGAGCATGCCGGCGCCGCCGAACATCTGCTGGAAGACGGTGACGACCAGGACCCAGGAGAAGAAGTGCGGCAGGTACAGGATCGCCTGGGCGACGGCACGCACCCGTGGCCGGACGAAGCTGTTGATGAGCAGTGCCAGCAGGATCGGCACGGGGAAGAACAGCGTGAGCTGCACCAGGAAGATCGCCAGGGTGTTGCCCAGCGCCTGCCAGAACAGCCGGTCCTCCACCATCCGCGCGAAGTGCTCCGCCCCGACCCAGGGGCTGCGGGCCATGGCCTGCCAGGCGTTGTCGCCGACATAGGGGTCGTAGTCCTGGAAGGCGACGACGTTGCCGAGCAGCGGTATGTAGTTGAAGACCAGCACCAGCAGCACGGCCGGCAGCGTCATGAGGATCAGCGTGCGGTCGCGCCGCAGCCGGATCCGCCAGGTGATCCCGCCCCCGCCGGCGGCGCGGCCGGGCGACCCCGCCTCCGGCGGTCCTGCCGGCGCCGGCCCGCGCTCCCCTGGCGGTGATTCCGTGCTGTCGTCGGTGGTACGGGCGGGACCCGCCACCTTGCTCTGCGACACGTTCTCTCTCCTCGCTCCCCGTCCGCCGGGCGGCCGCTCAGGACGCCTGGCCGCCGGACTCGTCGAGCAGCTTCCGGTACCAGTCGCGCAGCTGGTCGCCGCCGCGTGAGCGCCAGTCGGAGACGGCCTGCTGCATGTCGGCGATCTTCTTGCGACCGCGGACGATGTCCTTCTCGAGGTCCTCGAACTGGCTGCTCAGCTCGGCCCAGCGGTTCGGCTCCTGGACCTGCATGCCGTAGAAGAGGGGTTTGGTGAGGAAGGCGCCCATGCGCTGCTGCCAGCCGACCATGCCCTCGGCGACGTCCGGGTGGTTGGGGTAGGCGAAGAACTGCTGGGGGCTCGCGATGTATTCGTAGGTGGCGAAGACCTGGTTGTTGCCGGTCTCCGTCTTGGTGATCTCGTCGCCCTTGACGGTGTGGTGGACGCCTTCGACCCCGTAGGCCTTGAGGCGCTGTTCCTTGGTGCCGTAGGGGGCGGCGGTGAAGTTGGCGATCGCGAGGATGTCGCGGATGGTCTTCTCGTCGGCGTTCTTGTTGATGAAGGCCCAGATGTTGGACGGTGAGCCGGCGTAGAGGCGGGGCTCGCCTCCGTCGTGGTGGAAGTAGTCCATGGCGGCCATGGAGAAGTCCGGGTTGTCGCCGCGCTGGACCACGGTCTTGCCGTACCAGTCGGAGATGTCCGCGTTGTACATCCAGACCTTGCCGGCCGCGAAGAGGTTGCCCAGATCGCCGGTCTCCGCCTTGGCGTCGGGGTGGACGAGCCCTGCCGAGTACAGCGAGCGGGACCATTCGAGGGCTTCGAGGTACTCGTCGGTCTCGATGCGGTGGACCAGCTTGTCGCCGACGAGTTTCCAGCAGGTGGGCTTCTCGTCGAGGACGCCGAAGAACTTGTACGCGGCCCAGGTCATGTCGCCGCAGCCCCAGACCTTGTTCCTCGCGGAGGTGATCTCCTTGGCGAGGTCGAAGAACTCCTGGGTGGTGGTGGGTGCCTCGTACCCCTTCTCCTTGAAGAGGTCGACCCGGTAGAACGGCGCGATGTTGGGGATGTCGCTGGCAGGCATGGGCAGGCCGCGCAACTTGCCGCCGAAGACCGCCCGCTGCCAGGCGCCGGTGGGGATCGCCGCCAGGTTGGGGTACTCCTTGACCTTGTCGCCCGACAGGTAGGGGCCGAGGTCGGCGAACTTGTTGTTGATGGCGCTCGGTATCTTGCCGCCCAGTTCCCACGCGGGGACGACGACGGCGTCGGGTATGGAGCTGGAGGCGAGGACGGCGCCGAGCTTCTGTCCGTAGGTGTTGCCGTCCTGGTTCTGCCAGTTCACCTTGACGCCGATGGCTTCGTCCATCGCGGTCCAGTACGGATTGCCGGACTTGGGCGGCGTGCCCCACAGGGGAGCCATGACCGTGACCGTGCTGCCCTTGCCCAGCTTCTGCGGGACCGACACGGCGAGCTGCGACGCCGGCAGTGCCGTGGTGAAGCCCAGCGCGGAACCGTTCTTGCTCGGCACGTCGGGCTGCACGACGTCGGAGCCCACGAAGGTCGGCAGGATGTCCCGGAGCTTCTTGCCGGTGGTGGCGCCTTCGGTCCGGTCGCCGCCGGAGGAGCCGCTGCACGCACCGAGCAGCGGTACGCCGCCGGCGACGGCGACCGCGGCGACCGCTGTCGAGGCGAGGAACGATCTCCGGCTGGGGGCCTGGGCATTGGGCATGGCGTCAACCCTTTCCTCACGCGGGCAGCCGGCGGGCATGGATCGGCTTCGCGCATGTGTGTCGGCTTATGTGGCTGAGCTGAAGCGGGACGCTGTCGGAGCGCAAGCTCCCTGCAACGGTCTGTCGAAGCGCTTCGATGTTGCAGCGAGGTTAAGTGAGGATGCCGGGCCGTTCAAGAGTCGATGCGAAATTCACCGCAGCACTTTGCCGCTTGGCGCACTGGCCTGCACCCTGGCCGCACGGGCGGCCCGTGCCGGCTGGGAGTCTTGACACACCGGCCGAGGCGGCTCAGCATCGAAGCGCTTCGAAGCACGTCGAGCAAACCGGAACCACCGCCCTCGAGGGGACCCACGTGACCGAGACCCGACCGCCCTACCGCGACTCCAGCCTGCCCCTCGGTGAACGCGTCGACGACTTGCTCGCACGACTCACCGCCGACGAACGGATCGCGATGCTCCACCAGTTCGCGCCGGCGGTCGAACGCCTGGGCGTCGGGGCCTTCCGCACCGGTCAGGAAGCCCTCCACGGTGTGGCCTGGATGGGTCCCGCCACCGTCTTCCCGCAGGCCGTGGGAATGGGAGCCACCTGGAACGAGGACCTCGTACGCCGGATCGGCGAGGCCGTCGGGGCCGAGACGCGCGCGATGCGGGCGAACGACCCCCGAGTCGGGCTCAACGTATGGGCGCCCACGGTGAATCTGCTGCGCCATCCGCTGTGGGGCCGCAACGAGGAGGGCTACTCCGAGGATCCCCGGCTCACCTCCGCCGTCGCCGTCGCCTACACCCGCGGCCTGCGCGGCGACCACCCCGCCTACTGGCGCACCGCACCGGTGCTCAAGCACTGGCTGGCCCACAACAACGAGACCGACCGCGACACCTGCTCCTCCTCGGTCCGGCCGCGCGTGCTGCACGAGTACGACCTGCTCGCCTTCCGCGCGGCCGTACGGGCGGGCGCCGTCGCCGGCGTGATGCCGTCCTACAACCTCGTCAACGGGCGGCCCAACCACCTCTCGCCCCTGCTGCGCGAGCAGCTGCGCGGCTGGACCGACCGGTCCCTGGTGGTGTGTTCGGACGCCGGCGCCCCCTCCAACCTCGTCGACCCGGAGCACTACTACGACACTCACGAGGAGGCGACGGCCGCGGCCCTGCGCGCCGGGGTCGACAGCTTCACCGACCACGGTCAGGACTCCTCCGTCATCACCGGCCGGGTACGCGGCGCCCTCGAACAGGGCCTCATCGGCGAGAAGGACATCGACGACGCCGTACGCCGGCTCCTCACCATGCGGTTCACACTCGGCGAGTTCGACCCCCACCTCGACCCGTACGCCGACGAGAAGACCTTCGACACCCCCGAGCACCGCGCCCTCGCCCAGGAGGCCGCGGAACAGGCCGTCGTCCTGCTCAAGAACGACGGACTGCTGCCGCTGGCCGAGGGCACACGCATCGCGGTGGTCGGACTGCTCGCCGACGAGTGCAAACTCGACTGGTACAGCGGCACTCTGATCCACCGCGTCACCCCGCTGGAGGGGCTGCGCGCACGGTTCGGCGCCGGCAACGTGTCCTTCGCCGAAGGCGTCGACCGGGTGCGGCTGCGGACCGCGAGCGGCTGGGTGCGGGTGCCCGAGTCCTCCACCACCACCGAAGTACGCGCCGCCGACGGCGCGCTGGACCCGGCGCTGCTCGCCGGCCGCACCGACCTGCCACCGTTGACCTGCGGTGACGAGCCGACCGAGCTGGCGATGGCCGACTGGGGCGAGGGCCTGGTCACCCTCCGCGCCCCCGGCGGCTACCTGTCCGTCGCGGACGACGGATACGTGCGCGCTTCCGCCGACCAGCCCGGCGGCTGGGTCGTCCAGGAGACTTTCCGGCTGGAGGAGCACGGCGAGGGCCACCTCCTTGCGCATGTGGGAACGGGCCGGTACGTCTCTGTCGCCGCCGACGGCCTCAAGGTTGCCGAGGACGGTGATCTCTTCGACGTCGTCGTCACCGAACGAGGCGAGGACGCGGTGGCCGCGGCCGCCGACGCCGCCGACGCCGTCATCGTCGTCGCCGGGAACGACCCCCACATCAACGGGCGCGAGACCGAGGACCGCGGCACGCTCGCCCTCCCGGAGCACCAGGCGCGGTTGTGGCGCTCCGCCCGCGCGGCCAACCCCCGTACGGCGCTGGCCCTCGTGTCCTCGTACCCGTACGCAGTCGGCGACGCGCATGCCGCGCTGCCCGCCCTGCTGTGGACGGCACACGGCGGCCAGGCCGCGGGCACCGCGCTGGCGCGCGTCCTCGCGGGCGACGTCTCCCCTGCGGGCCGGCTGCCGCAGACCTGGTACGAGGCCGACGCCGATCTGCCGGACCTGTTCGACTACGACATCATCGGCAGCCGCCAGACCTACCTCTACTTCGAGGGCACCCCGCTCTACGCGTTCGGCCACGGCCTGTCGTACACGTCCTTCGCCTACGACGGCCTCACCGCCGGCCACGACGGCGAGCAGGTCACCGTCTCGCTCACCGTCACCAACACCGGCTCCCTCGCTGCCGACGAGGTCGTGCAGCTCTACACCCGGGCCCTGGACCCCACCGTGCCCCTGCCCTCACGGCAGCTCGCCGCGCACCGCAGGGTCCGGCTCGCACCGGGCGAAGGCCGGCGCCTCGACTTCTCGTTCCCCGTCACCGATCTGGGCTTCTGGGACGTCGCTCACGGGCGCTGGACGGTCGGCCCCGGCCGGTACGAGGTCCTGGCGGGCGCCTCCAGCACCGACATCCGGCAGCGGGCGGCCCTCGAGGTCGGCGGTGACGCTCCGGCTCCGCGCGTGGTGCTGGAGACGCCCCTCGACGCGGTCGACTACGACGAACAGCGCGGCACCGTGATCGTGGACCGGACCAGGATCTCGGGGGACGCTGTGACGACGGCGGGCGCGGAGGGAGGCGAACTGGTCTACCGGCGCTGCGACTTCGGCGAGGGCGCCACGGCCGTCTCGCTCGACGTCGCGGCGACCGGCCCCGGAACGCTCGCCCTGCGGACACCGGACGGCACGGCCCTCGCCACGGTCGACGTCACCGCGACGGGAGGGGTCCACGACTACGTCACCCTGCGCTCGGACATCCGGCTCGCCGGCGTGCAGGACCTCCACGTCGAGGTCAGCGGTCCGGTGCGTCTGGCGGTGATCGCCTTCGCCCGCTGACGGGGCGGCCGCCGCGGGCGGGCGGGGACCGGCCTGGCCGGTCCCCGC